>CAZONN010000064.1:0-7905 GCA_964581235.1 uncultured Amphibacillus sp. | reverse complement strand
ACAACGATTTCTTCTTTAAGGTTCTCATTAATAACTGAACCAAAGATAACATTCACTTCTTGGTCTGCAGCTGAAGTAACAATATCCGCAGCTTCCTGAACTTCATATAAACTTAAGTTCCCTCCACCCGTAATATTCATTAAAACGCCACGTGCACCGTCAATTGACGTTTCTAATAGAGGTGATGAAATTGCTTTTTTAGCTGCCTCTGTTGCACGGTTTTCACCAGTAGCAACACCAATACCCATTAGAGCAGAACCTTTGTCAGACATAATTGTTTTAACGTCAGCAAAGTCAACGTTAATTAAACCTGGCGTAGCAATTAGGTCTGAGATACCTTGAACACCTTGACGTAAAACATTATCTGCTTCACG
The DNA here is from genome assembly GCA_964581235.1 of uncultured Amphibacillus sp. Classification (GTDB taxonomy): domain Bacteria; phylum Bacillota; class Bacilli; order Bacillales; family Amphibacillaceae; genus Amphibacillus. The sequence goes on along the minus strand of CAZONN010000064.1, from coordinate 7,531 downwards.
GAATGCTTCAAGCATCGGTGTGTTTTTGTCAATAATTTCTAGTAATCTATCGTTCGGAATAACAATTAACGTATCAACACTTTCTTTCAATCCTTCAATACCAGCGATTGCTTGTGTTGAACGTTTTCTACCTTCAAACATAAATGGTCTTGTCACGACACCAACAGTTAGTGCGCCGAGCTCTTTGGCAACTTGAGAAATAATTGGGGCTGCACCTGTTCCTGTACCTCCACCCATTCCTGCTGTTACAAAAACCATATCCGCGCCAGCTAAAGCTTCTTCAATTTGTTCTTTACTTTCTTCAGCTGCTTTGCGACCAACTTCAGGATTTGCACCTGCGCCTAATCCACGAGTTAATTTATTACCTAATTGAATTTTCACTTCTGCTTTTGAAAGGTTTAAAGCTTGAGCATCTGTATTAACAGCGATAAAGTCAACTCCTTGAACACCATGTTCAATCATTCGGTTAACTGCATTGTTTCCTCCACCGCCGACTCCTATTACTTTTATTGTTGCCAGTTGATCTAAATCCGTGTCAAATTCTAACATCTTCGTTCCTCCTATATAAAACAATCTACGCTCGCTACGATGATTTTTTTAAAAATTAATGTTTCAGTGATCGTTAATTAATCAAAAAAGTATTTAAATAAGTTAGAAAAACCTGATTCTTTCTTTTGTTTTGCTGGTGAGTGATCTTGTTTTGGTTTTGGTCGTGTTGACTTTTTCTTTGGTTTAACATCTACATCATCCATCTTAGACACAGATTGTGCTAAATATTTCCCTTGGATTTTTGCATTTGCATAAGCAAATTTAAGAATACCTACGCCAGACGTATACTGTGGTTCACGAACCCCAATATAATCGGGTACAGCCATTCGAACATTACCATGATAGAGATCTTGAGCTAATTCTAACGTACCTGGCATACTCATGCAACCGCCCGTTAAAACAAATCCACCTGGTAGTTCAGCATAATCCATTTTTTTGATTTCTCGTGCAACATATGTATAGATTTCTTCCATACGTGCTTCGATAATATCAGCAAGATCAAGTTGATTGTATGTTTGTTGTTGATCACTGCCAATTGTTGTAACTTTGAAACTATCCTCTTCACGTGCATCCGGATAAAAAGAATGCCCATGCTTCAACTTAACCTTTTCAGCATCTTCAGAGCTGATTTTTAGGCCGATTGAAATATCTTTGGTAATATTATCGCCGCCTAAAGGAATCACTCGCGTTGCAACAAGTTGACTATTTTCATAAATTGAGATTGTCGTACAGCCACCACCAACATCAATTAAAGCGACACCTAACTCTTTTTCATCATTAGAAAGAGCAATTGAGCCTGTCGCTAATGGTTGTAAGCAAATATCAGTAACCTCTAAACCTGCCCGTTCTACACACTTAAGAATATTATGTAACATTGTTCTAGAACTTGTAATAATTGTTCCTTCCATTTCAAGACGAACACCGATCATGCCACGTGGGTCAGTAATTTCGCTTAATCCGTCAACAATAAATTGTTTAGGGATGACATCAATGATTTCTCTTTCTGGAGGAATCGAGATCACCTGAGCGGCATCGATCACACGTGATACGTCTTCGTCACCAATTTCCCTATTTTCACTTGATACAGCCACGATACCTTGACATGGAAGAAGTTGCGCTTGGTTGCCATTAATCCCTACGATTACTCGGTTAATCTTCATATCAACCATTCGTTCTGCTTGTTCGACAGCTAATCTAATCGATTGAACGGTCTGGTCAATATCTACGATTGCACCTTTTTTTAACCCTTTTGAATCGGCATGGCCAACACCAATAATATTTAATGAATCTGTTAAAACTTCTCCAACAATTACTTTAATTTTCGATGTACCTATATCTAGGCTGACTAATATTTCATTGTTATTCATAAATAAGGCACCTCCCAATCTACACTATCATTATTTTATTTTCATAAAAAATATTGATTATTAAATATCTTTTAAAGCTCTATTAACTAGTATACCATTTAAATGCTAGTCGATTAATACTATCTTGTAAAATATATTATAATCCATTATACTACACCGATCGACGAAATCCCTTTATTTTTTCAAAAAGAATTATCTTCTATTAGGAAGTTTAAAAATATAACGTCTAATGATTGATATATTTCTAAACAAACGTAACCCGAAAGCAAAAATAGCCGCTAAGTATAAATCTACCCCAAGCTGTTGACCAATAAACGTCAAAACAACAGCTAAACTAATATTAAAAAAGAAGCCTGAGATAAATGTATGTTGATCAAACTGTTTTTCAAAGTGGGCTCGAATTCCACCAAATAGTGTATCCATTGCTGCTAAGATAGCGATTGATAAATAATTTGAATAAAGATCTGGAATTGAAAGATCTGTTAATAATCCTAATCCTACACCTATCAGTAAAAATAAAAATGGCACCCACATTATTTTACACCCGCTTCTTCATCTTCAATAATTTCTATATGTTGCAATTGGTATTTACCATCATAGGCTGGAATTTCAATGTTATCTTTCTTTTCCAATACAAACTGAATGTTATGCATTGCGAACTCATCACGGGATTGACTAACTTCAATGTAGCTAAGCAATCGATTAGGATCATCCGCAGCAACTTTCACAGACAGAGGAAGCTCTGCTAAAGGGCGCTGATTCATATGGATACGATCACCAACATAACGTATTGCGGTCATATTTGTGTTTCGTTCATTTTCGATTGAAATATGATTTGCACCATAAGAGTTCAATTCATTGATCAAGCGATTCAATAATTCTGGGGTGAGTTCAGACTCAACTGATTCGTCATCATCTACCTGATCAATTGGAATGAGTTGAATTAAAACGCCTGGACCTGTTATTTCAACTAAACCGGCCTTTTCTCTTAAACGATCCATTGATTCTCTTAACGCTTCAACTTGTACTTGTTCTGATGCCGATTGATACTGACTTTGAACAGATTTTAGTTCATTCAATTCATTTTGTAAATATTGTTGTGTGTTTTGCTCGTTTTGCAATTGCATTCTAATTTCCCACATGTCTCTTGTTTCTCTTATTGGTTGCTCGGGTGTCGATTTAAAATAGACAGCCAACATAGCACCGATAAGTAAAGTAGCAATCGAAAAGACGATCTTTTGACTTCGATGCATCATTATCACCCATTAACTCATTTTTGCATTCATTTTAATTTGATTTTTCTTCCCAATCTCTACTTCAATTTGTTCGTTTACAAGAAGATCAATAATGCCATTTGATAATTCTAAACTTTCTTTTAATGTATCTGACCCGCCAATTGCTTCGATAATAAATGGTGCAGGATATTGATTACCATCAACAGAGATAACTGGACCTATACAAACGATATGGCTATCAGAAAAAATTCTCTGACCATTGATCGCTAGCGCCTCAGCGCCTGCAATAATTAATTCATTTATGACCATCTGAATATGACGATCGTGGACAATATAGTCATCAACTTTGGCTTTTGACGGCACAAATTCATGATCTCTTAGAGAGACAAATATACCTGGCCCCTGAATTGGTAATTCGCCAGTAAGCGCTTGGAGTTCTAATTTATCGGCTACAGTTTCACTCATATAATCAATTTGATCTGCCATTTCATTTTCAAGTTGAAGTAGACTTAATCTAACTTGATCAATCTCTTGTTGGAGTTTGAAATTATTTTCTTCGAATTGGATTAATTGTTGGCGGTAATAAAATGTTGTTTCCCATTCTTCTGCAACTGCCTGGTCTTCAAACAGTATCGCTTTAGTATGTTGATAACTGAAAGCAATTAAAAAGCCAAAGGTAAGTAAAACGAGGGATAAAATAGCGTGTTTACCACTCACCTTCATCATCAACCACATCCTCTTCTATATCTTCTATCTCTTCTTCAAAATCTTGATCAACTTCACTAGTTTCATTATTATCTGTATAAAAAATAGCTCCACCTGCACCCATCTCAATCGTTCCTTTTGTTACGTCTAGTTGGCTTACAATTGATGGATAACTTGCCATCTGGTTACTGAATTGACGAATACTCACGATCACATTAAAGCCATCATTCATATATAATTCCACTAAAAAAGGATTGGATTCGGTTGGTACCCAGTATATTTCTGATATATGATCAGTTATCGTTTCAGATAAACTTGCTAACTCCTCAATAAATAATAGTAAATATTCTTGATCGGTAAATTGATAAAGTATCGGTGCATCACCTTGATAATCAGTAATTTTCAGTGAATCAAGGATCGTTCCATTCTCTAATACAGGCTGGAAAAACTCACCTTCTTTTATGTAAGCTATTTTTCTGAATTCAACTATATCAATTTCGATATGATTTGGAAAAATTCGCTCAACCGATACTTCTTTAATTTCACTCACTGTTTTTAACTTTTCTTCAATATCAGTGACTTTAAAACCCCAAAAATTCACGGAATTAGATAGTTCAGTTTGCTCTATAATTGCGTCTGAACTTATATACTGATTACCGCTGACTCGAATGTCCTTCACATGACTTAGCGGTGATTGTAAGTAAACTACAATCGCAATCAAACTAAAAAATAAGCATATATAAAAGATTAATCTTCGGTTTGATTTTTTACGTCGCGCTTCTCGTAATTTGGGAATTCGATCTTCTATCGAGACTACTTTTTCTTCATCCATCTCGCTCTCTTCCTTTAAAAAGTAATTGAATTTTTTATTTATAAAGCCTTATAGGGTTACTATTAAGCTTATATCTATATTAGATAAAGTATAGCATAATTCAACCCAAAAAACCGTTCCTAAACTAAAAAACGTCATATATACCCATTAGCTCTAATCTAGCATTTAATTGAAAGATAAAAAAATCAACCAAATCATTAAATGACTTGGTTGACTTGAATGATTATTCTGTTCTTAATGCATCAACTGGATCTTTCTTAGCAGCCATTCTAGACGGAATGACACCAGCAATTAAAGTTAAAACCATACTACCAGCAATTAAAATAGCCGCTGAAGTAACATTTAAATTAGCCACACCTTCAATCTCTGTCAAACTGTAAATTAAATTATTGATTGGAATAATCAAGAGATATGAAATTAAAATACCTAACGAACCAGAAACAAATCCGATAATCATCGTCTCAGCGTTAAAGACACGAGAGATATCTTTTTTGCGCGCCCCTACACTTCGTAAAATTCCAATCTCCTTCGTTCGTTCAATAACAGACACATACGTAATAATCCCAATCATGATCGTCGATACAATCAATGAAATGGCAGCAAAGCCAACTAATACATAGGTAATCGTGTTTATCAAATCATTCATGATGTCACCGATCATTTCAGCTAAATCATTATAAACAATTTGATCTTCCTCAGCCTGGTCTGTATTGTACGCATCAAGATAGTCCTTAATCGCATCTTTACCCTGAAAATCTGTTGGATAAATATTAATACCAACTGGTGTAGTGATTGCACCTAGATAGATTAAGGTGAATTCTTTTATTTCTTCAGCTTGGAACGGTGTGTTACTCAATAAGTTAATATCTGATTCCGCTTGAGCCTGAGCAATCGCTGACTGCTGAGCATCTTCAATAATTCGATCAGTTAAAGCAGTCGTGTAGATAACCCCTTCTGAAAAGTAGCTCGCCGCTGCTTCTTCTTTAATTCGTAGAATACCAGTCACAACTAAATCTAGACCATCCGCTTCTTCGTATAACGTTCGATAGTCAGCCGGAGCAGCCGGTATAAATAGACCATTATCTGTTTCAGTATAGTACACATCATTTGACAATACTTTTAACAGTGTCTCACCAATAAAATCAGTTGTATCATATTCATCTTCAGTTAAAGCTAATTTATCTAAAAATGTTGTACTCAATCGATTATACTCATCAACTACGATTGCAATCTCATTCTCTGCTTCAGGCAACCGACTATCTTCACCAATTAAATCATACAATTCTAAAATAAAATCTTGATCTTTTGGCATCTCATGCCAATGATTGAACCCCATTCCTCCCTGTGGCATCCCGGTCATTGCTTGGTCTTGTGGTGGAGTGGTTTCAAATTTAACAACGCCATCTGTACCTTCTGTTAATAAATTCACACCGACACCTCTAGAGTATGCGATATTATTAACTTCATTTGGTAATTCAGTATCTATTTTATCAACGTAGTTAAGGAAGTCATCTGTAAACACGTTCGTATGCATGACGAAGGAATCCATAACGTCATATGTGTAAATCGTCGTGTCTTCTGGAAACTGCTCGTATTCACTTGTCGTACCTTGTGAACCAGGCGGTCCCATTTCAGTGAAATCGACAAACTGCTGATTTGTATCAATCATAATTGGAAAGTTTGCTAACGTATCTCCTTGCATAATATCAAGTTGATTAGATAATCCACTTGAAAGAGCAAGGACGAGTGCAACACCAATAATTCCAATACTTCCAGCAAAGGCAGTTAAAATCGTCCGCCCTTTTTTAGTTAATAAATTTTTAAATGATAGTGATAAAGCAGTAAATAAAGACATTGATGTTTTATTGCGTTTTTTCGGTTTCCGTGGTTCATGACCACTTTCTGTTTGTTCATCTGTGATTGGATCACTATCTGATTGAATCTCTCCATCTAAGAATCGAATAATACGGGAACTATATTGATTAGCAATCTCCTCATTATGCGTTACCATAATCACTAATCGTTTCTTAGCAATTTCACGTAAAATATCCATCACTTGTGTACTTGTTTTTGAATCTAGAGCTCCTGTTGGTTCATCAGCAAGTATAATATCAGGATTATTGACGAGTGCTCTTGCGATAGCGACACGTTGCATCTGCCCACCCGAAAGTTGATTCGGTCTTTTATGGATATGATCTGCCAAACCAACATCTGTTAGCGCTTGCGTTGCGCGTTCTTTTCGTTCGCTAATAGTCACACCTGATAATGTCATTGCAATTTCAACGTTCTGTAAAACTGATTGGTGACTAATCAAATTATAGTTCTGAAAAACAAATCCGATCGAACGGTTCCGATAAGCATCCCAATCACGGTCTTTAAAATGCTTTGTTGAATTATTGTTAATGATTAAATCACCTGAATCGTATTGGTCAAGACCACCGATTAAGTTGAGTAATGTTGTTTTTCCCGATCCTGATGGTCCAAGAATTGAAACAAACTCACTTTCTCTAAATTCTAATGAAATACCTTTTAATACTTTAATCGAGCTATTACCTGTTTTGTAAGACTTGTCAATATTGACTAATTGTAATTTTCCCAAAAAATTTGCCCCTAACTATTTTCTTTTTTCTTCAAAATGTCATTGATTTTTATTGAACATATAACACAAATAATTACCTGAAATAGATCGTTATCCAGTCTAAATGATAGATGACTAATTTTATCAAGTCAATTAATAAGCCAAACTATTTGACTGTTTGTTATAATTATCACAAAAAAGCCAACTGCTGAGTTTTATCCAACAGTTGGTCTATAAAAGCACTCCTGTTTAGCTTAATTCAATA
>CAZONN010000063.1:3519-8310 GCA_964581235.1 uncultured Amphibacillus sp. | reverse complement strand
GCTTGATAATCAGCCATTTTTTCAATTAATAGTTGTCGTGCTTGATCGAGATCAACATCGCGTAATTCTTTTAGCTCGTCCCAATCACCGATGATATTATAGCCGTCCACCAATAATATATCCATCTGATTAACCCCCCAAAGGGTTGCGCTTTCGGGAAACTTCATACATTAAAATACCACAAGCAACTGATGCATTTAGTGACGAAACCTGACCTTTCATCGTTAAATTGACAGTCCAATCACACTTATCTCGAACAAGTCGACTGATACCCTTTCCTTCATTACCAATAACTAATGCTAAGGCTAAGTCTCCTTCCAATTCGCGGTAATCTTTATCTGCAACCATTTCGGTACCGACAACCCAGACGTTACGCGACTTTAATTCATCAATCGTTTGAGCCATATTTGTTACACGTACTACCGGAACATACTCAATTGCTCCAGCCGAAGTTTTTGCCACGACACTTGTTAAGCCAACTGCTCGGTTTTTCGGAATGATCACACCATGCACACCTGCTGCATCTGCCGTTCTCAAAATAGAACCTAAGTTATGAGGATCTTCAATACCATCAAGTAAAATGAAGAAAGGTAATTCCCCTTTTTCTTCTGCTTTTGCAAATAGATCATCAATCGATGCATAGTCATAAGCAGCAACAGCAGCCACCAAACCTTGATGCTTACCACTTGCTAGTTGATCTAGCTTTTGTTTTGGTACACGCTTAATTAATGTACCTTGTTTTTTAGCAAGTGTTTGAATCTCATCGATCGTATTCGCCTTAACATAATCTCCGACAAATAATTTGTTAATTGCTCGACCTGATCGAAAGGCCTCTGTAATTGGATTCTTACCTATTAACCATTCTTCATTCATTGGTTTGTCTTCCTTTCTCAACAAAAGTTACCGCTCGTTCCATTAATTCATTCAATCTTTCACGATTCTCCGTATAATAATGAAAGCCTAATAACGCCTCGAAACCTGTACTATAACGATAGGTCATAATATCTGTATTTTTTGGAATCGAGCCTGCTTTCGCATTACGCCCACGCCTAACCACACCCTCTTCTTCCTCATCCAAAAATTTTATTTCAAGAAAATAGCGCAGAACCTTCGCCTGAGCCTTGGCAGCTACATATTTAATCGCAGCTTGGTGCAAGTCATTTACTTTTGCGTAATGATTGCGAATTAAGTAGTCACGCACATGAACTTCATAAATCGCATCGCCCATATATGCGAGCGCTAGACTTTTCATTTGCTTCACTTCATTAACTTTCATTCTTATCCTCTTTTCCAGCGTGTCCCTTGAGCTGTATCTTCTAATATGATTGATTGTTCTTTCAAGAGGTCACGAATTTGATCAGATCTTGCGAAATCTTTGTTTATACGTGCTTGTTCGCGTTCAGATATTAACTGATCAATTTCCTGATCCAACAGCTCTTCCTGAATCGTTATGTCAAGCCCCAATATTCCAAAAAACTCATCAAATAAGGTAAGGAAACTCAACAAACTTTCCTTCGTTATCTGAGGGTTTTCTAGTGCTAGATTTGCCTCTTTAACAAGTTCATAGAGAACACTGATTGCGTTCGCCGTATTAAAGTCGTCATTCATTTCATTGATAAATTGATTTTTAATCTGATTTAATTTTTCTGTATATTGACAGTGGTCTTCACCACTACTTGCTTTATCAATCTGGTAGTGTACATTTTGATAACTATTGACAATCCGGTCGAATCCTTGCTTTGACTGTGCAATTAATGCATCGCTAAAATTAATCGGTTGACGATAGTGTACGCTAAGCATAAAGAACCGCACAAGTTCAGGACGATATTTCTTAAGTAGATCACGGGTTAGTACATAATTTCCTAATGACTTTGACATTTTTTCGTCTTCAATCGTTATATAGCCATTATGAATCCAATAGTTAGCAAACGTTTCACCATTGCATGCTTCTGATTGAGCAATCTCATTTTCATGATGTGGGAAAGTTAAGTCTTGACCACCAGCATGAATATCAATTGTTGTACCCAAATGCTTTTTGGCCATCGCTGAACATTCAATGTGCCAACCGGGACGCCCTTCACCCCACGGTGAGGACCATGATACTTCACCTGGCTTAGCAGCTTTCCATAACACAAAATCGAGCGCATCCTGCTTGTGCTCATCGACCTGAATTCTGGCGCCTACTCGTAAGTCATCAAGTGATTGAGCGGACAGCTTACCATAGTCTTCAAACTGACGTGTTTTAAAGTAGACATCACCATTTGCTTGATAAGCAAAGTCTTTTTTAATTAATTCTGAGATAAACGTGATGATTTCATCCATCGTTTCTGTCACTCGCGGATGATGAGTTGCAGGCTTAACAGCTAGAGCTCCAACGTCCTCTTTATACGCTGTGATATAACGATTTGTCAGTGTCTCGACATCCTCATTTAATTGCTTCGCTTCATTGATTATCTTATCATCGATATCAGTAAAATTTAGTAGATAAGTTACGTCATAATCACGGTATTCCAAATAGCGACGAACCGTATCAAAAACAATTGCCGGTCGTGCATTACCAATATGGATATAGTTATAAACAGTTGGACCACAAACGTACATCTTTACCTTTTTTTCTTCAATCGGTTTAAACACTTCTTTTTTCCGTGTCAGTGTATTATACATTTTAATTGTCATCTTGATTCGCTCCTTTTACTGCGGCTAACTCTTGCTTAATTTTCTTAACTTCTTCTTGTAACTCAACAATGTAGTCATCGATTGGATCTGGCAACTTATTATGATCCAGATTTTGCGGGACACGTCTGCCATTTTGTACAACAACATGGCCTGGAATCCCAACAACGGTTGAATAATCTGGAACGTCTTTAAGCACAACAGAACCAGCCCCTACTTTAGAATATGAACCAATTGTAATTGAACCTAACACTTTAGCTCCTGTAGCAATAAGCGCATGATCTTTAATCGTCGGGTGACGTTTGCCTCTCTCCTTACCGGTTCCACCTAATGTAACACCTTGATAAATAGTAACGTTATCACCAATTTCACACGTTTCACCAATAACGACACCCATGCCATGATCGATGAAAAAACGCCGCCCAATTTGGGCACCTGGATGAATCTCAATCCCCGTGAAAAAACGACTAAATTGCGAAATAACCCGAGCAAAAAAGAAGAATTTTTTTCGATAAAAGAAATGAGCAATCCGATGCAGCCACAATGCATGAACACCTGAATAAGTAAAAATAACTTCTAAATAAGACCGTGCAGCTGGATCTTGGTCAAAAACAACTTGAATATCTTCCTTCATCCGCTTAAAAAACGCCATTGCCAACACCTCCGGACTGTTTAAAAACGATAAAAAGGCGTCTTTGTGTAATAAATACACAGAGACGCCTTTATAAACGCGGTTCCACTCTGTTTAGAAAAAACCGTTTCGGCTTGATCTCAACTTAAACTCAGGTAACGGTGAGTCGCCGCTTCTACTTACTAATCTTTTCAGTAAAAGACTCCGAGGTGCATAAAATTAGTCTGCTTAAAATCACTTTCAGCCAAGGTGATTTTCTCTAAGTAAGCATCTAGCTAATTTCTATCCTCTTCAACATTTTATGGTTTATTAATATGTTATTTAGCATCTGTTAGTGACTAAAAAGTTTCTAACACATCGTCTAATCGTGCGTTGACTGTTTCTTTTCCTAAAAGATAAATTGCATTTGGTAGCTCTGGTCCATGTGCTTGACCAGTTGTTGCGACGCGAATTGGCATAAATAACTTTTTGCCTTTTTGTTGTGTTTCTTTTTGAGTTGCCTTAACAGCTTCCTTAATTTCTGCTGGTTCCCAATTTTCTAGTTCATTTAATTTATTTTTAAAGACACTCAACACTTCAGTCACTTGCTCTTCAGATAAGATGACTTGTGCATCTTCATTATAACTGATTTTTGTTTGGAAGAATAGCTCTGTTAACTCAACAATCTCCGCACCATAGCTAAGCTGTTCAGTATAAAGAGAGATCAGATTGATTGCCCAATCCTTCGTTTCCTGATCTGAATCAGCTGAAATTTTACCTGCTTCAATTAGATGTGGGAGCGTTAGATCATTCACTTCGTCCGTACTTAGCTTCTTAATATATTGATTATTCATCCACTGCAACTTCTTTGAGTCAAAAACTGCTGCTGATGTTGATAAGCGATTTGGATCAAACATTTTAATGATTTCTGCTTGAGTAAAAATCTCCTCTTCACCTACTGGCGACCAACCTAGTAGAGAAATGAAATTGAACATCGCTTCAGGTAAGTAGCCTAAGTTTTTATATTGTTCAATAAACTGCACAACATGTTGGTCTCGTTTACTTAATTTCTTTCGCTCTTCATTTAAAATCAGCGTCATATGGCCATACTTAGGTGCTTCCCATCCGAAAGCATCAAAAATCATCATCTGTCTTGGTGTGTTTGAAATATGTTCTTCACCACGTAAGACATGGCTAATTTCCATAAGATGATCATCAATTGCAACAGCAAAGTTATAAGTTGGTATACCGTTTTTCTTCACAATTACCCAATCACCAAAATCACTCGATTCAAACGTAATCGATTTACGAACAATATCATCAAATTTATATGTGACATTCTCTGGTACTCTGAATCGAATACTTGCCTCGCGACCTTCCGCTTCAAATTCAGCAATTTGCTCAGCTGTTAAATGAGCATGGGCTCCTGAGTACATTGGCACCTGGCCATTTGCTCGTTGCTCTTCACGTTCTTGTTCTAACTCCTCTGCAGTCATATAACATTTATA
>CAZONN010000063.1:0-3419 GCA_964581235.1 uncultured Amphibacillus sp. | reverse complement strand
ATAAATAATTAAATAACGCTGTTCTAGCGTTTCCAATATGCAAATCACCAGTTGGACTCGGTGCATATCTAACACGTACTTCTTTTGTCATATCTTGCATCCCCTTTCAAACCATCACTATAATTATTTTAGCATCATTTTGCCTTTTCCCGCTAATCATTAGAAAAAGTGATAACACTTGTTATCACTTTCTCTCCTCTATCATTTATACCCTTTTTAGAGCGCTTTTTCAAGTGCTTTCGGTTTCGCAAAGATCATTCGACCCGCTGATGTCTGTAGGACACTCGTTATAATTACGTCTATCGCTTCACCAATAAAGTTGCGACCTTCTTCAACAACGATCATTGTACCATCATCTAGGTAAGCAACACCTTGATCATGTTCTTTTCCATCTTTAATGACTTGAACTTTTAATAGTTCACCCGGTAACACGACTGGTTTCACTGCATTTGCCAAATCATTAATATTTAGCACTTGAACATTTTGAAATTCACAAACTTTATTTAAATTAAAATCATTTGTGACAACAATTCCATCAACAAGTTTAGCTAGCTTCACCAATTTGCTATCTACTTCTTGGGTATCTTCAAAATCGCCCTCATACATTTCAATCTTTTCAGTCACGTCTTTTTGCAGTCGATTCAAGATATCTAATCCTCGGCGACCTCGATTACGTTTCAGGGCATCTGAGGAGTCCGCGATATGTTGAAGTTCCTGCAAAACAAATTGCGGGATAATAATCGTACCTTCAATAAAATGTGTTTGGCAAATATCTGCAATCCGACCATCGATAATGACACTCGTGTCAAGGATCTTAGGTTTTGATCGATGCTGATTCTCTTGATCTTCTTCTGCTAATTTTTGATCTTTATCTTTTCTAGCCATAGTCATAATGTTTAATAATTCATCACGTCGCTTAAAGCCGACTTGAAAGCCTAAATAACCCAAAAGACCCATCGCAAACAGCGGTACAATTTGAGAGATAACTAAAATTTGGAGTTCATAGATTGGTTGATATATTAAATAAGCAATGACTAAACCAATCGTTAGACCGATACCGCCAAATAACAAATTAATTAGTGGAGCACCTAGTAAAGCCTTCTCCAAATACTGAATGAAGTAAACGATATAATCAACAAGCCAAAAAGATAATAAATATAAAATAATTGCACCAAGAACTAAACCGACGTAGGGCGCGATAATCGGCTGATCGATCCAAGTCCCACTTGTAAACGCTATTACATTAATTAATAGTGGCAAATAAAGAAATCCAATTGTTCCTCCAGTGACAATAATAAATAACTGCACAATTCTTCTTAGCATATTTTCACCTCCTGTTTATCATAATCCCCAATATTAGATAAATTTAACCTTCTATTTTTTATTTATTTTAGATTTACTCTTTTAAAGTCTTTTGCAATGCTTCTTGGATCGAGTCGACCCCGATAACTTCTATTGAAGCAGGCGATTGAAGTCCTTCTAAGTTACGTGCTGGGATAATAGCTCGTTTAAAGCCAAGTTTATCCGCTTCTTGAATACGTTGTTCAATTCTCGAGACACGGCGAATTTCTCCAGTTAAGCCAACCTCACCTATTAAGACATCATAAGGTGAGCATGCTTTACCTTTAAAACTAGATGCAATACTCACTGCAACAGCTAAGTCAATTGCTGGTTCATCTAACTTAATTCCACCAGCTACTTTGACATAAGCATCTTGGTTTTGCATTAACAAACCAACCCGTTTTTCCAACACCGCCATCAGTAAAGGTACGCGGTTATGATCAATGCCTGTTGCCATTCGTCGTGCCTGACCAAAACTAGTTGGTGAGATTAACGATTGGATCTCAACGAGCACAGGTCTCGTACCTTCCATTGATGCAACGACTGTTGAGCCTGCGACACCTTGAGAACGTTCTTCTAAGAAGATTTCAGATGGATTTAATACTTCTTGAAGTCCAGATTCCTTCATTTCAAAAATACCCATCTCATTTGTGCTACCAAAACGGTTTTTTACACCGCGCAAGATACGATATGTGTGATGTCGCTCTCCTTCAAAATAAAGAACAGCATCAACCATATGCTCGAGCATTCTCGGACCAGCTATCGCACCTTCCTTCGTAACATGACCAACAATGAAAATAGGAATATGCTTTGTTTTTGCAATCCGCATTAGCTCACCTGTACATTCACGTACCTGAGTAACGCTGCCTGGGGCACTCGTTACATCGTCTTTAAAAACTGTTTGAATCGAGTCAATCACTACAAGCGCTGGATTTAAGTTATCTATTTGGGCAGCAATTAAGGCCATGTTTGTTTCAGACAGGACATACAATTGATCTGACGTAACACCTAGTCGGTCTGCACGGAGTTTAGTTTGGCGAACAGATTCCTCACCAGAAATATAAAGGACAGGATCACCGTTATTTGCTAACTGATCTGAAACTTGTAGTAGGAGTGTCGATTTTCCGATACCTGGATCTCCCCCGATTAAAACGAGTGAACCTGGAACAACGCCACCGCCCAGTACACGATTTAACTCAGGCATATCAGTTTTCATTCTAGATTCTTCTTTTGTTTCAATTGCAGTAATTTTTTCAGGTCTTTGGCTACTGTCTTGACCTAATCCTCGGTGTTTTGAACTGGTTTTTATAATCAGTTCTTCTTCCAATGTGTTCCACTGATCACAGTTAGGGCATTTTCCCATCCACTTTGGTGTTTCATAGCCACAATCTCGACAAACAAAGCTACTCTTTTTCTTGGCCATCCCGATCTCCCCTTTTTTCATTATACGCTATATTAAACTTACAAATATTACATATAAGTTAATTCTTTGTGTAAAAATGATGTAATCATCTCAATTTGGTGACAGATGTCCTTCACGAGCAAACAAATATTAGTTTGACCTTTCATCTATTATATGTAAAAGAAAGCGGAAGGTAAAGTTTACCTCCCACTTTCTGCTTTACGTAGAGAAGTTATTTATTTAAAATAACAAACTTGCCATTACTACTTAATCCGAGGCGCACCTTTTCCTCTTTATTAATTTCTCCTCTTAATAGTGCTTCAGACAAGAGGTCTTCGATATTCTTTTGGATCGATCGACGTAAAGGTCTAGCACCATATTCTGGATCGAAACCTTCTTCGGCAATTTTCTCAATCCCCTTTGTTGATAAGGTAAAGTTTAGACCTTGCTCAGCCAATCGATTCTGTAATTGTTTAATCATTAATGTAACGATATCTTTCATATGCTTACGCTCAAGCGCATGGAATACAATCGTTTCATCAATTCGATTTAAAAATTCCGGACGAAATGCCTTTTTCAATGATTCGGTAACCTTCGCCTTCATCTGCTTATGGTCCGTCTTTTCATCATC
Source organism: uncultured Amphibacillus sp. (assembly GCA_964581235.1). GTDB lineage: Bacteria > Bacillota > Bacilli > Bacillales > Amphibacillaceae > Amphibacillus. Next base: position 45 of record CAZONN010000063.1, on the reverse strand, counting down.
AATGTTGAAGCCGACAAATTTATTTTTTTGCAATTCACTTGCCCC
>CAZONN010000062.1:0-8318 GCA_964581235.1 uncultured Amphibacillus sp. | reverse complement strand
CTATCAAATGAATAGGACACTTTCTAAGATTGTCTACTTTATTAATACAATATCAGCCAAACTCCGGACATTTTATTGAATTTATCGAGTTGAAATGTCCGCAAAATCTCAACTCCGGACATTTTGTCGGGTTTATTGCTCTGAAATGTCCGCAAAATCTCAACTCCGGACATTTTATCAAATTTATTGGATTGAAATGTCCGTAGTGACCTGATATTGGGCAGTAGATTGCAGGTGGATTCGGCCAAGTCGCATATAGTGCTTCCAAAGCGACTGTACTGCATCTATTTTAATTCGGGTCAGTTTAAAGTGTGTTATGCAAATTTAACGACTGATACATTTTCCACTTTTCTTCAAATGCTTTTGAAAATTTGTCTGTGAGTGGTTCGTTATCGGAAAAAAGATCTCGATCCAATTCAAGCATTAAACTAATAACTTTTGTCATTTTTTCCGTATTACAAATGCGGACCTCTGCATCGCCAAATTTACCAAAATGCATGGCGCCAAGTTTAAGTAAGTGGTCTTCCACTTTCCAATAATGCTCAGACCAACTTAATCCGAAATGTCTTCGTGAAGGAACAGACACTTTAGTTCCATCAGATGAGACACTATAAAGTTGCTCGTGTGTGTCAGTTACTCGGCCAGGGATATCATGCCATTCTTCGATTCCATGAATATAAGTGTTTCTGATTAAATCAACCCCAATTAACATAATTTGAGCATCTCTGTCTAGTAATTTACCGTAAGGGGAATTTCTTGCACATGGTGTGTCAAGTTTTTCGCCGCCTTCAGTAAATTCCTTCGCATCTTTACCTAAAGCACCAACAGAGTGTGTTGGATGCAGTGAACGGATGACGCCGTCGCGCTTTCTGAATAGTTCAGTTAGGATCCCAACATTTGTTTTTGACTGATCAACGTGGAAAACAGGATTTTCTTGATTGATATGATCCCATGTGTGAGTAGGTAGGACAAGTAAACCTTCTTCCATATACTCTGATAAGCTGTCAAGAACAGTCTCTGGTCCACCATCAACCTCACCAATACTCTTATATGATGAGTGAACTTTTAATGTCCCATATTGGTTAATTCCGAGTCGTTTTAAATCATTTTTTAGATCATCTTTTGTGTACATCTTGCTACCTCCATTTTTCGTCAATAACAATTAAAGAAATCTTGAGGAAGCTACTTCTCAGTAGTTTCTATTCTATTGATTACCATAGCACAAAATAAAATCAACGTGAATTAAATTGTTTACAAATTCGACACGCTTGACCAGCTTCTTGGTTAAAAATCTGACACATTTTTAAAATATTAATGCTATAATTAGAGTATCTGACAAATTGGAGGTTATTTTTGAGATGAGAAAGCGAACTTATACCTTTGAGGAAAGAAATCTTCTATTAATATTATTGTATTTACTATCTGTTATTTTATCGATAACGATCTTATCAGTGAGTGGTTTACCAGTTGAAACAATCCTAATAGGTTTGATTTTTGGTGTAGTGACATTCACAATAATATTTGTACTGTATAAAATGAAAAAGCTGCCACAATTGATTCCGTTTATAATTATTACTAGCTTGGCGTTAATGACTGTTTTCATGTTGGAAAGCAGACCATCGTTAACAACCTATTTAATCACTTATTATAGTCTAGCAATTATTACTCTCTATCACCGTTATTTGTATGTAATTGTTTCGGGAGTATTTGGCTTGATCATTACGAATGTTTTCATGATTCAATATGGAGCAAGTGTGATTAATAACTATTCAACAGTGCACTTAGTTTCATTTAATATTATTTTTATTTTAACAACATTAATTCTTGTTTACCAAAGTATTATCGGAAAAAACATTCAAAATCAAGCGCATAATTTAGCTCTGGAGTCAGAAACATCAAAGGATGGCATGGTTAATTTGATTGATCAAGTCCGAAATACCGTTGAAAGGCTTGATCAGTTAAATGAACATTTAACGGACAACTCTTCATTAACGAATCATTATTCTAGCGAACTTGCTTCTACTTTCCGCGAAATATCGGGTGGGGTTGAGAGTCAAGCAAATAGCGCAGGTGCGATGACCGAATCGATTGTTGCAATGAATGAAGAAATTACAAACATTTCTGAACAAACAGTGATGATAAATAACAACACGAATGAAACGAGTACAGTTGTTACAAGTGGTTCAGAAGATGTTGAGCAATTAAATCATGCAATTCTAGATGTTGACAAAACTTTAACTGAAACAGTTATAGAAATGGCGGAACTTAATGAAGCGACCGCTCAAGTAGGTGAAGTATTAGAAACGATCTCAGACATAGCAGATCAAACAAATTTACTCGCTTTAAATGCAGCGATTGAAGCGGCACGTGCTGGTGAGGCTGGCAGAGGTTTTGCGATTGTCGCTCAGGAAGTAAGAAAATTAGCAGAGCATTCTATCGAATCAACAGGGCAAATTAGTGAAATACTTGGTCAGATTCAGAATAAAACCCAAACAGCGACGGATCGGGTTAATCAGAGCAAGGTTGTATTTGAACGCGGAAAGGTATTGACCGACAAAACAAGTCAAGCTTTTCAAAAAATTGATTATATTATTGCTGAGCTTCGTCAGTCTGCAGGGGAGTTAAATGGACGTGTTGATATTTTAACGAATTCATCAGCTAGTGTTGTTGATGAGGTGAATCATGTATCGAGTACTTCTGAACAATTGAGTGCTTCGGTCGAGGAAGTGTTTGCTAATATTGAAGAGCAAAATACGCGAATGACAGAATTGAATGAAAAAGTTGTTGAAATGGATCAACTGACAGATCATTTGCGTGCTTCGTTAAACGTAGCGGATTAGTTCTTGTGAAAATAATTATTTCGATTATAATATGAGTCAGATAAAAGCATACGGGCAGACTTTGCCGCCGGGTGGGGTCAGTTATAAAAGCACAAAACGGGATACCTTTAGGCCAGTGTAGGTAACCGTTTCGTGCTTTTTTTATAGTTAAATATAGTTTAAGGAGGGTGTATGTTGGAGATCAGGGGAGATTTTAGGACTTATTTGAAATATGTTAGCTTGAATGTTGCTGGGATGATCGGTACATCTGTTTATATTCTAGCGGATACATTATTTATTGCAAATGGAATTGGAGAAATAGGAATAGCCTCACTAAACCTAGCTTTGCCGATATTTTCACTCATTCAAGGGTTTAGTTTTATGCTTGGTATCGGTGGCGCAACGTGGTATTCAATCTTACGGGCGCAAAATAAACATGAAAAGGCAATAGAATCATATACGCAAACATTTATTCTTGCTGTATTAATTAGTTTTGTGCTCGTATTACTAGGTTTAGTTGGTTCGGGTGCAATGACAAGACTTGTTGGCGCCGATCAAGAAACATTTGCCATGACAAACACTTATATTAAAGTGATTATGCTTTTTTCACCGTTTTTTATTCTTAATAATCTTCTGGTAGCATTTATTCGAAATGATCGAAATCCTAAGCTTGCGATGACAGCTATGCTTTTAGGTAGTGTGCTCAATATTATTTTTGACTATATTTTCATATTCCCTTTAGAGATGGGCATGTTTGGAGCGGCTCTTGCGACGAGTTGTACACCTATCTTTGGTTTATTGCTAATGAGTTTTCACTTTAAACGAGCTGATAACAGTTTGAGGCTAACGAAAATTAAAATTAAATTGAGTGCTTTTTGGACAATCATAAAGTTAGGTGTTTCATCATTTATTACGGAAATGTCGTCAGGAATCGTCATGTTTATTTTTAATATTTTGATTCTGAAAATTGCAGGTAATATAGGCCTGGCGGCTTATGGCGTTATTTCAAACCTTGCCATTATTGCGATAGCGATATTCACAGGGGTTGCACAAGGACTCCAGCCGATTATTAGCCATATCTTTGGCTTAAGAAACTCAAATCTTTTAAAAAGAAATTTAATTTATGGCTTAATGACCTCTCTTTCAATTAGCGGACTTATTTACTTAGTCATTGGGTCTGGCTCAGAACAACTCATAAGCTTTTTTAATCGTGATAACAATCCTGTTTTAGCAGAAATTGCGATTGACGGCATTCTGATTTATTTTATTGGCATGTTCTTTGCTGGATTTAATATTATTGCGATTGCCTGCTTAAGTGCGATGGATCAAGCAGGTCTTGCTTTTCGCTTTTCGATCTTTCGCAGTATTGTCTTAATCATTCCAATCTCATTTATCTTGGCAAATTACTTTCAGCTTACCGGCGTCTGGGCATCATTTGTCATTACAGAGGCGATCACAAGTGGACTAATGATATGGCAACTCTATCGAGTCAGAAAAAACCTATTTATTTCTTAAAAAAAGGAATTCACACTCCGTTGTCGAAATAGTGAAATAGTAAAGATAGCGGAGTTTTTTACACGGCATCTAGATCAATCGAAAATTAATCGGCTTTTTAATTCTTTATCCAGCAACGGAAAGCTTATTGATTGAGCAAAAAAATAACGAGTATCTAAAAAACATATGAATTGGTACAACTATTAATAAGAAATTAGCGAACAGATATCTAGGCGATTTCTATGGTGAATATCTGATGCAAAAAAACGTTCTAATTTAGTTATGACAAGCTAAAAACTTTGCTTTAAATCCGATTGTTGCTAAAATAAAGGTAACTAAAAAATTTAATTAAGTCGACGTGAAAAGCCTAAATTTTCGAAACGACTTCGACTGACCAAAAAGTGAGCCGATGCTCGCTTTTTTTAACGGGTACTTCTTTTGAATGAGTAAGCAATAATCGTATGAAATCTGGTGAAGTGTGATACTATTTAGCTGAATAGAAGATATGAGTCGATCTAGATAAATAGTTTTAGATAAAGATGAATGAATAAAAGGTTGGGATCACGTGAATTTAACATTTAATCAAATGCTTGCTTTTTTCGATAATAACAAACATAATCAGCACTTACTAACTGGTCAATGGGGAATAGAACGAGAAACACATCGCATTAACCACGATGGCTCTCTCGCTTTAACACCACATCCAAAGAAATTGACTAGCAAAGAAGCAAGTCAGTCAATAACGGTTGATTTTGCCGAGAGTCAACTTGAGTTTTTTACAGAGCCAAAAGATACAATAGATGGTGTTATTTGTGAGCTAGATAAAATTTATCACTTTGCCAATGAAAATATAAATGATGAATTGATGTGGCCATTTAGTATGCCACCAAAATTACCGGAAGATAAAGACATTCCAATTGCATCATTTGACTATTTAGAAGATGGCTTAGATAAAGAAACTTATCGTGAAGGTTTAGCGGTTAGGTATGGTAAGAAAATCCAAATGATTTCAGGGATTCATTATAATTATTCATTTGATGATCAATTAATTGATCAATTACATCAGACGTTTAAGCCTGAATTGTCAAGACAGAAGTTTATTGATCAGGTCTACTTAAGAATTAGTCGCAACGTCTTAAAGTATCGCTGGTTATTAGTTTATTTATTTGGAACTTCTCCAGTTGCAGATGAAAGTTACCGTTCTGTTTTTCAGGAAAAACTGCAAGCTCATCAATCGGAGTGGTTTCGTCAAACATTTAGCCAAGAGCTAATTGATCAGTATGCAATATCACTACGGACAAGTCGGTTTGGTTATTCAACAGAAGTTGAAGATAAGTACCAAATTTCATACAATGAATTAGATGAACACATCGATGATTTAAGAAAAGTTTTATCAATCGATAATGAACGTTATCAAAAAATTGGTGTTGAAAAGGATGGCAAACCAATTCAGTTAAATACGAAAGAACTGCAGAGTGAAGCTGAATTCTATGCGCCAATCCGATTCCGTCAATTGCAAAAGTCTGATGAAACGCTACTGGAGGCGCTTGAAAAACGTGGTATTCGTTATTTTGAGCTACGTTTACTTGACTTGGATCCATTCGCTAAATTGGCGATTACAAAAGATGAAATTCGCTTCACTCATCTATTTGTTCTGTTTTGCTTATTTGAGGAAACGAATGAGTTAAGTCAAGAACAACAAATTATTGCGAATCAGAATCACCAACTAGTAGCCCTATTGGGTCGGCAACCAGGATTGAGATTGCTCGATGATCAAGGTGATGAGGTTGAATTAAAAACGAGTGCTGAAGCAATATTTGAAAAGATTGCTAAAATTGCAAAGACAATCGATCAATCGGATCATGACACGTCATATACACAACTTGTGAAGCAAGAAGCAAGTAAGTTATCAAATCGCTCATTGCTCCCGAGTCAACAAATTGTTGATCAGATGAATCGTGCGGGTGAGTCGTTTGCTGAGTTAGGGTTACGGTTGGCTATGCAGTATCAGGTTAGTGATCATAATCAATATAAAAATGCGTAGGTAAGCTAAACAAATGATTCAAACACAGTTTGTTTTTTTACAAAGAGAAAGGAGTGGAGTTGTTTTGGATTATTTTAAACAAAAAATGATTGAATTTATGCAGGGACGTAATGGAATTGATCATCTGTATATCGCTAATTTAATTATTTATTTTATCGGACTGGTTGTATTACGCCAACTCGAACAAAAATTATATCTAAATATTTTGTTACTTCTGTTTATTTTCTGGACATTCTATCGTGTTTTTTCAAGGAATATTAACAGAAGACAAGCAGAAAACCAAGCCTTTCTACGAGTGAGTAATGTAGTCACGTCAACAGTAAAACGAATTTTTAAACGGATTCGGGATCTTGGTTCCCATCGTTATCGCCGTTGTCCGAGCTGTCGAACGCAATTGAGGTTGCCAAGAAAAGTTGGAACACATACAGTGAGATGCCCTCGTTGTGACAATCGATTTCAAGTGAAAGTAAGACTTTGATAGATTACTAAATCAGTAAATTTAGAAAAGAGGGATCACTGTGAAAAAGAAAAAACGTAGTATATCGCTGATAAAAAAGATTGGTGATCGATTCTCCGGGATCATAATGGGGATTGAGATCTTTTTAGCTGCGTTAATTATCGTTGCTGTTATTATTGGCGCAATTTCGCTAATTAGTTCGACTGTTCAAAACGGTGTTGTTGAGCAGATTTTAGATTATGATAATTTTCAAAATATCCTATCGTACTTACTAATTTTAATTATTGGTCTTGAGTTGTCGATTATGTTAATTAGACATCAACCGAGCAATATCGTTGATGTGATGATTTATGCGACGGCTAGGAAAATGCTTATTTATTCGACTGATATGTATGAGGGTTTGATTGGGGTTATTTCGATTGGTGTGTTATTTATTATTAAAGTTGCGTTGCATAAGGTGGACATGGACGTTGATAACCCAGAAAATAATTAAAGAGCTATTCAGTGGGCACCTTTGTATAATGGTGCCTTTTTGTTATTTTTAGTCAAGTATTTAAGGATAGACCAATTTTTTCTTTTAGTTGGCTACATGCTGTATAATAAAGTTGTAATATATTCTCAATTTTTTAATCGAAAAAAGTTAATTAGATTGGGGTAAATTAAATGAAAAAAAGAGTGGATCCTAGGATTGTTCGAACGACAAAGATGATTATGAAATCATTTAGAAAGCTGGCTAGTGAGCGGGAACTTGAAGCGATTACTGTCAAGGAGATTACTGAAGAAGCTCAGGTTAATCGTACGACGTTTTATTATCACTTTAAAGATAAGAAAGATCTAATTGAAAAAACTCTGATTGAAGATTTTAAAGTATATTTACTTAACCCGATTAACGCATGTGAAAAAGTTGATGAAGAGTCATTAAAAATAATTTATCTTGCATTTATTAAATACATTGAAACAATTTCGATTTATTGCCGAGCTGATTCTAAACTTTTCAACAGAGAACTGACTCAAAATATGATGAATCAATTAATCGAGCAGTTTCAATACATACTTAGGAAAGAGAATCGGGGTAGTGATGATTTGCATCTGCGATTAAGTTCGGTAGCCCTCAGCTCAAGTATTGTAGGTTTAATTCATGAATCGATGAGATATGACAATTTGGATGTGGAACAATTAATTGAAAGAACGACACCAATTCTATTAAATATTGTTTAACTAGTCAGAAAAAATGAGTTTAAGGATTGACATTAGTATGAATAAATGTAACGATAGATAGCACGCTATGTACTGGAGGGCTGTTTGTGTCAGAAGATTTGAACTTTAATATTAAGCTTGCTTATTTTGCTTTAGAAAAGGAGAAAAACATTTATTTTGAGAAGCAAAACTTAACTGCCTCACAGGGTGACCTTTTACTTTATCTGGGCTTTGCTGACAGAAAAGGAATAGAAGTGAATCAGAAGGATATTGAACAACATTTTAGATTAACAAACCCAACGATTAC
>CAZONN010000061.1:2862-8502 GCA_964581235.1 uncultured Amphibacillus sp. | reverse complement strand
GGATAGTGTTTGTTCAGAAACGATTTTAACGATATTACCCATTTGATCACCTCTAAAAAGAATATTTTGTTTATTATATCAAACAAACCTGAAAGAGAATAGTTCCCTAAATAAGCCGTTCATGTTAAGATAATGTGTAGGAGTGACTAAAAGGGGGAATCAGTGTGTCCCAAGTACAAAAAACACGAATTACTGTTGACATCTATGGCAGAACTTACACGATTATTGGTAACGCAGATAAAAATCATATGCGACTCGTTGCAAGTACGGTCGATGATAAAATGAAAGAAATTTATCAAGCCAATAAAAGCCTAGACACAACACGATTAGCGGTTTTAACAGCAGTGAATACTATTAATGACTACCTTAAATTAGAAGCAGATTATGAAGAATTACTAAAAAAAATAGCAGAGAAAGAGGAACAATAGAACTATGTTAGATTTAATATTACTCGGACTACTCGTTTTAGGAATTTTACGCGGCTTAAAACGCGGCTTAATTCTGCAGTTATTCCATTTTACGGGATTTTTCATTGCCTTTTTTGTCGCAGTTTACTTTTATGACAATCTCGCTGGTCATTTAGAAATGCTGATTCCGTATCCAAGAATCTTGGCGGAAGATTGGGCTTTCTTTAGTGAATCACTGTCGCTAGAAAATGCATACTACAATATGATTGCCTTTGCGATGCTTTTCTTTGTGATTAAAATTGCGATGAGTGTCATCAGCTCGATGCTAGACTTTGTCGCAGAGCTACCTGTCTTAAATATCGTCAATGGCTTACTTGGTGCAGTCTTCGGTTTTGTTGAACAATACTTAGTTCTTTTTATCATTGTTTTCGTCGCATCACTATTGCCGATTACAATGATTCAAAATTTATTGGCAGACTCTAGTATCGCGCGCTATATGATTGAACAAACACCAATTTTCTCAGAACAAATCAAAACATTATGGTTCGAACATATGATTAACAACTAACCCTTGACCTTACGTGTGCAAGGGTTTTTCTCACAAAAAGTATTGGAGGTATAATCATGAATCAATTGAATAAAAAAGATCTGATTCAGTTATTAGAAAAAATCGCTCTTTATTTAGAGTTAAAAGGAGAGAATCCATTTCGGATCTCTGCATATAGAAAAGCCGCTCAATCACTTGAAATTGATGAGCGTGCATTGAGTGAAATTGAGGATTTTACTAAGATAAAAGGAATCGGCAAAGGTACGGCAGAAATTATTGATGAATACCTCAATACGGGAGAGTCAGCTTTATTAGTAGAACTGAAAGCCGATATCCCAACAGGTTTAATCCCATTACTTGATTTACCAGGATTAGGTGGTAAAAGGGTAGCCCGATTGTATCAAGAACTCAATATCACTGATCTAGAGAGTTTACGAATTGCTTGTGAAGCAAACAAAGTTTCCACATTAAAAGGATTCGGTAAAAAAACAGAAGAAAATATTTTACAAGCAATTGAAGAAGCAGGAACTCGTCCTGAACGCTTACCAATTGATTTTATGCTTCCACTAGCAAAAAAGATAGAAGCCTATTTGGAGACAATTGAAGCGATCCAGCGTTATTCAATTGCTGGTAGTATCAGGAGAATGCGTGAGACGATTAAAGATCTTGATTTTATTATCGCGACTAACCAACCGAAAGATGTTAGAGAAGCACTACTTAATATCGAAGGTGTTAAACAAGTGATCGCACAAGGAGATACAAAGGTTTCTGTTATCCTAGGTGATCAATATGATGTGTCAGTTGATTTTCGACTCGTAACAGAGGATCAATTTGCAACGACATTGCATCACTTTACCGGTTCAAAAGACCATAATATCGCACTCAGACAACGGGCAAAAGAACAAGGCGAAAAGATTAGTGAATATGGTGTCGAGAATTTATCGACTGGAAAAATGACAACATTTGAATCTGAAGAAGCTTTTTTCAAACATTTTAAGCTGAACTTTATTCCACCTGAATTGCGTGAAGCAAAAGGTGAGCTTGATGCGTTCGAATCTGACGTCTCGTTAGTTTCTGAGGATCAAATTCTCGGTGACTTACACATGCATACAACTTGGAGTGATGGTGCCCATTCCGTTGAAGAAATGATCAAATATTGTCTCAATAAAGGGTATCAATATATGGCGATCACAGATCACTCAAAATTTTTACGCGTTGCCAACGGACTAAATGAAGAGCGTTTGCGGAAACAAAGAGAAGAAATCGAGCGCTTGCGCGATCTCTATCCGGAAATTACAATTCTTGCTGGTGTAGAAATGGATGTCCTGCCAAATGGTGAACTTGATTTTGATGATCAGTTTTTAGCAGAACTTGATTTCGTTATTGGTGCGATTCATTCAAGTTTTAATCAGTCTGAGGAAGAGATTATGAAGCGTCTGAAAGCTGCCATGGATAATCCATATGTAAAAATGATTGCCCACCCGTCAGGCCGAATTATAGGAAAACGCGAAGGCTATCGCGTCAATCATGAAGAATTGATAGATTATGCGAAAAAAACAAATACAATACTCGAGTTAAATGCGAATCCGAAACGATTTGATTTGTCATCTGAGTGGGTGAATAAAGCACAGGAAAAGGGTGTGCCGATTGCAATTAACACAGATGCACATAATAAAAAAACATTAAGTTTTATGACTGAAGGTATTAAAGTGGCCCGACGAGGTTGGTTAAAACCTGAAACAGTCGTAAATACGTGGCCGTTAGAAAAATTACAAGCCTTTTTTAACAAAAAAGAAAATTAGGTGATAAGATGAATAAACGAATTTATCAAATCTTAGATTTTGATAAAGTAATTGAACAATTAGTCGATCATGCGGCAACATCATTAGGAAAAGAACGAGCTCGTCAGTTGAAACCATCGACTGAGTTATCAGTCGTTGAACAGCTTCAAGCAGAAACGGATCAAGCCGCGCAAGTGATTAGATTATATGGCGATGTGCCATTTGGTGGCATAACAGATATTAAAGCGAGCTTGAAACGTGTTGAAATCGGTGGGAGCTTAAATGCTCAAGAATGTTTGCAAATTGCAGATACGATTTATGGTGGAAAACAATTACGTTATTTTATTGAAAACATTGAACCTGAAGAAGTAGAGATTCCGATCATTCAGGGTTTAGTTGCCCAAATTGAATTACTCAATCATCTAGAACGCGAAATCAGAAACTGTATTGATGACAATGGTCATGTGATGGATGGCGCTTCTAGCAAGCTGCGTTCGATTCGAACAAAAATTCGCACAAATGAAAGTCGCATTCGTGACAGGCTAGAGAGCTTAACGAAATCAAAAAGTAAAATGCTGTCGGATGCGATTGTCACGATTCGAAATGATCGCTATGTTTTGCCTGTTAAACAGGAGTATCGCGGCTCATTTGGCGGGATCGTCCATGATCAATCCTCATCAGGCCAGACACTTTTTATCGAACCACAAGCAGTTGTTGAGGTGAATAATCTCTTATCTGAGGCTAGAGTTGCTGAAAAAGCGGAGATCGAACGAATTTTAAGAGAATTGTCGGTTGAAATTGCTGGGCATCATTCGTACTTGACTCAGAATGTAGCAGTGTTGACACAACTGGACTTTATTTTTTCCCGGGCAAAATTAGGGCGCTCTATGAAAGCGGCTATGCCAAAAATGAACGACCAAGGGATTATTGATATGAAACAAGCACGTCACCCATTATTAAGTGATGATGAAGTTGTCGCAAATGATATTTTGTTAGGAGAAGATTATCATGCGATCGTGATCACAGGGCCAAACACGGGTGGTAAGACTGTTACGTTAAAACTTGTTGGTTTAGCGACACTGATGGCGCAATCGGGTTTACAAGTGCCAGCGTTAGATGGTTGCCGACTTGCCGTATTTGATGAGGTTTTTGCAGATATTGGTGACGAACAATCAATCGAACAAAGTTTAAGTACTTTTTCATCACATATGACTCAAATCGTTAAAATCTTAGAAGAAGTCAATCATAAGAGTTTAGTGTTATTTGATGAGCTTGGAGCAGGTACTGATCCTCAAGAAGGAGCAGCCCTTGCGATGGCGATCTTAGATTTTGTTGTAAACAAACAGTCACGAGTGATCGCAACAACGCACTATCCAGAACTGAAAGCATATGGCTATAACCGGGAAGGTGTTGTCAATGCTTCGGTTGAATTTGATGTTAAATCTCTGCAACCAACTTATCGATTATTAATTGGTGTACCTGGTCGGAGTAATGCGTTTGAAATTTCACGTCGTCTCGGTTTGGACGATGAATTGATTGAAGCTGGGAAAAAACTGATTGGTACGGACACGAAGAGTGTCGAGCATATGATTGAATCACTTGATACCGCGAGACGTCAGGCAGAACAAGATTATGATGATGCTGAGCAAACCTTGCAGGAAGCGGAAGCACTCCGTAACCAATTAACCAAGGAATTAGAAAAATTCAATCAAGAACGTGAACGACTCTATCAAAAAGCTGAAGAGAAAGCGCAAAAAGCGATTGAAAAAGCACGTAATGAAGCGACTGAAATTGTCGAGTCCATTCGTGAAATGAAGCATGGTGCATCACTCAAAGAACATGAATGGATTGAAGCAAGAAAGCGCCTTGATCACGCGCTACCAAACCTAGCTGATAAAACTAACAAGTCAGCTGAACCAACACAAAAGGATAAAAAGCAAGCATTTGAAGTTGGTGATGAGGTTAACGTCATCACGCTTAATCAAAAGGGATCAATTATTGCGATTGATGATGGTGATATTCAAGTTCAAATTGGTGTGATGAAACTTAAAGTTAAAAAGAAAGATTTACGTTTAGTTAAACGGGAAAATCCGATTGTTGAAAAACCTCTGGCAACAGTTAAAGGTTCACACTATCATGTTAAAACAGAACTTGATTTACGTGGTGAGCGTTACGAAGATGCATTGCAAGACTTAGAAAAATATATTGATGATGCAATTTTAGCGGGCTATCAACAAGTGACGATTATTCATGGTAAAGGAACTGGAGCTTTGCGAAAAGGTGTCCAAGATTTTGCTAAGCGTCACCGCAACATTAAAAGTGCACGTGCTGGCGAGATGAATGAAGGCGGAAGTGGCGTAACTGTTTTTGAACTGAGCTAATTGATTGATTCCTAGTATAAATAGCGGTAAAATCAATTTTAAGTTAAACGTAGCCTTTTGTATCGATTAGTTTGATAGTGGCTAAACTAACCGTGAGCAGTCTACTGGCTAACAGATGCCCTGGGTGGTATACTAACTACACAATTTAAGATATTTTATAAGGAGGAATAACAATGGCAATTATAAACACTTCTGATGCAAATTTTGCAAAGGATACAGGTTCAGGACTTGTATTAGCTGATTTTTGGGCACCTTGGTGTGGTCCATGTAAAATGATTGGACCAATTTTAGAGGATATTGATGAGGAAATGTCTGATAAAGTTCAAATTGTAAAATTAAATGTTGATGATAATCAAGAGACAGCGGGTAAATACGGTGTGATGAGTATCCCAACGTTAATTTTATTTAAAGATGGCGAGATTGTTGACCAAGTTGTTGGTTTCCAGCCAAAAGAGTTACTACAAGCACGTATCGAACAACACGCATAAAAACAATCAAGATCACATGTGATAACAATCCATGTG
>CAZONN010000061.1:0-2762 GCA_964581235.1 uncultured Amphibacillus sp. | reverse complement strand
ATACAACAATGGAGTGTTGGAGTATGTCATCGATTATTCAGGAAAAATTAGCTGTCCTACCTGCTGAGCCCGGTTGCTATTTAATGAAAGACAAACGCGGAACGGTTATTTATGTAGGCAAATCTAAATTACTTAAAAACCGTGTTCGCTCATATTTTACTGGTGCAAACGATCAAAAAACACAACGACTCGTTCAAGAGATCGCAGACTTTGAATATGTCGTTACGTCATCAGAAATCGAAGCGCTAATTTTAGAAATGAACTTAATTAAAAAATATGATCCAAGATATAACGTCTTACTAAAAGATGATAAAAGTTATCCTTATTTAAAAGTAACAAATGAACGTCACCCGCGCTTAATAATTACCCGAAAAGTATTGCGGGATCAAGGCAAATATTTTGGGCCTTATACAAATGTTTTAGCGGCTAGAGAAACAAAAAAACTCTTAGATCGCATTTATCCATTAAGAAAATGTAATAACAAGCCAGGTGAATACTGCCTCTATTATCATCTTGGCCAGTGTTTAGCATGTGCAGACACACCACCATCTAAAGAAGAATATCAAGAAATAACTCAAGATGTGGTCTCCTTTTTAAATGGTGGACATACAACAATAAAAAAACTATTGAAAGAAAAAATGCAAGCAGCCAGTGATGAACTAAATTTTGAACGCGCAAAAGAACTCCGCGATCAAATTCAACACATCGATATCATTATGGAACGTCAAACGATGATTTTAAATGATCGAATCGACCGAGATATTTTTAATTACACATATAATAAAGGCTGGATGTGTGTCCAAGTCTTTTTCATTCGTCAAGGCAAGCTCATTGAACGTGATGTCGCAATTTTTCCGTTTTACAATGACGCTGAAGAATCATTTGTGAGTTTTGTCGGACGTTTTTATTTACATCACAATCACATTCGACCGAAAGAAGTGCTCGTCCCGGCACCAGTAGATTATCAACTATTGACAGAATTATTAAAAGTAGATGTGACCATCCCATACCGAGGCAAGCGTCGAGACTTACTTGAACTAGCAGGTAAGAACGCAGAAATTGCGCTAGAGGAGAAGTTTTCACTGATTGAGCGCGACGAAGCACGTACGATCAAAGCAGTTGATCAACTCGGGGAAAAATTAAACATCGCAACACCACATCGGATTGAAGCATTTGATAACTCGAATATCCAAGGCACAGACCCAGTTTCTGCGATGGTTGTTTTTATCGATGGTAAAGCTGACAAAAAAGAATATCGTAAATATAAAATTAGAGACGTGAAAGGGCCCGATGACTATGAGACCATGCGCGAAGTTATCAGACGCCGATACACCCGTGTCTTAAAGGAAAATCTGCCGTTACCTGATTTGATTCTTGTCGATGGTGGTAAAGGACAAATGTCAGCCGCACTTAGCGTGCTAGAAGATGAGTTAGGTTTAGACATTCCACTCTGCGGTTTAGCAAAAGATGATCGCCACAAAACGAGCGAACTCTTATATGGTGAACCACCAATTGTAGTTGATCTCGATCGGAAATCACAGGAATTTTATTTAATCCAACGCATTCAAGATGAAGTCCACCGATTTGCGATTACTTTCCACCGCCAATTACGTGGAAAAAGTGCCTTTAAATCAATTTTAGATGACATCCCAGGTGTCGGACCTAAACGACGAAATGCATTAATGACTCACTTCAAATCACTGAATGAAATTAAAGAAGCACCGCTAGAGATGATTAAACGACTAGGTATTCCAGAACCAACAGCTAAGCTGATTAAACAGCACTTGAACGAGCAAGAAAATAAAAAAACAGACGCCTGAAAAGACGTCTGTTTTAATGTCTAAACATTCTTAACGATAATGCTGGACACGCAATTCCACATAATTTTTCCGAGGTTTTTCCTCTTCAAAACACTCACATTGAAAAGAAAGGATTTGCTCCATCGCAGCCGCTAAAAAGCCAGCCTCTAGCCGATAATCAGTCTCAATCCCTAAACGATGGCGCTCAGAAATTACACGAGTTTGTAACTTGAAAATATGTTCAGCTCTTTTTTCTTTCATTAATTCTAATGAACCCCAGCCCACTTTATAAAAAAACTCTCCAACCTGCTCAATCGATTCGAATGATTGGGCACGTGCTAAGTTTTTTCCCATAACATATAAAATAAGTGGCGCATCTTTTCCAAGTAGATCAGGTAAAGCAACATATCTTAATAAATCGTATCCAGACCCTGTTGTTTCGATCCCGTCCACAATTTTCTCTATTTGTTCGATATTTTTATTCACAAAAAAGCCCCCTCTAACTAAAACCTATACTTATTATCACCTTTATAGCGCTTGTTTGCAATCTATTTAAACAAGGCAAAATCAAACTTTTCAACAACTAATTCAAATCTTGATTCATTCCCCTTCACAGAAACAAAACTTGAACATAAAATAATCTGACTACATGTATTAATACCCTTTCAAGCCGCAACTTTAATGACAGCAAGGAGGGGTCTAGACTTGAAAGATGACGACTACAAACCGAAGCAAATATTAACCAAACGTGAAAAAGAGGTTTTCGAACTACTCGTACAAGACAAAACAACAAAAGACATTGCAGACGAACTATTTATATCCCAAAAAACAGTAAGAAATCACATTTCGAATACAATTCAGAAGCTAGGTGTAAAGGGGCGAGCACAAGCTGTTGTTGAGCTACTGCGAATGGGAGAGCTAAAGCTCTAACAAAAACCGACTTTCTTTGAAGGAAAGTCGGTT
>CAZONN010000060.1:0-8815 GCA_964581235.1 uncultured Amphibacillus sp. | reverse complement strand
TATTTGCCGTTATTAATGTTGATCCTGTTGAAGTGAATTATTTATTTTTAACAACAAAATCACCATTAATTTTAGTCATCTTAAGCTCAGCATTATTTGGTAGTTTGATGACAGGTGGCTTCAGTATTTATCATTTAATCAAAATTCGTAAAAAAATGCGTGCTTTAGAAACTGAATGCGAAAATTTACGTATGAATCGCGTCTTTGATTCAAATAATCAAGCTGAAGAAATTACTGAAATTGAACTGATAGACTAAACTAAATAATTAACATAATTGAACCCCTTGGCTTACTTTAGTATACTAGTTAAGTCAGGGGTGAATTTATGTTAGAGAGTCAAATGAATTGGAAATTTACATATAAACAAAATGAAGCTGGAGATGAATCGACCGAGAATTTCGATCTGATTGATCAACTGCTTCGTAATCGTGGATTAACCGAAGAGAAAGAGATCAAACAATTTTTAAATCCTCAATTAACTGATTTACACAAGCCAGAATTAATGTCTGGACTTGCAGAAAGTAAGCAAAGGATCGAAGAGGCAATTGAACAAGGAGAAAGCATTCTTGTGTTTGGAGATTACGATGCTGATGGTGTGACTGCAACAACGATTTTAGTCGAAGCGCTAAATGAGCTTGGAGCGATGTGCGATTTCTATATTCCGAATCGTTTTACTGAAGGCTATGGTCCGAATTCAGAAGCGTTTAAACAAGCTAAGAGTCAGGGGTTCAGCTTAATTATCACTGTAGATACAGGAATTGCTGCTTTTGAAGCGGCTGAAACAGCAAAAGAAATTGGCCTTGATCTAATTATTACAGATCACCATGAGGTTCAAGAAGAATTGCCGTTCGCATATGCAATTATCCATCCAAAAGTATCAGATAATTATCCGTTTAAAGAATTGGCAGGCGTTGGTGTTGCATTTAAGCTTGCTCATTATTTATTAGGTTATTTTCCAACGCAATTTTTAGACTTAGTAGCTATTGGTACGATAGCTGACTTGGTTCCATTAATTGATGAAAATCGGATTTTAGTTAAACATGGTCTTGACGTTCTATCGACTACTAATCGCCCAGGTTTGCAAGCATTAAAGGAAGTAGCTTCAATTAAAGGTGATGTCGATGAGCAACATGTAGGGTTTGGCCTAGCTCCTAGGTTAAATGCTGTTGGACGTCTAGAGAGTGCCTATCCAGCTGTACAATTACTTCTTACGCGTGATCAAGAAGAAGCACAATCTTTAGCTACTGAGATCAACTTAATTAATCAAGAGCGTCAAGAGATTGTCAGTGAGACAGTGGAAGAAGCAATTGCAATTGTTGAACAAACACAAGAAGTCAATCACTCAGTCATCGTTGTTGCGAAAGAAGGATGGAACGAAGGTGTTTTAGGAATCGTTGCTTCAAGACTCGTTCGAATTTATCAACGACCGGCAATTTGTTTAACGCTAAAACCAGAAGAAAATATCGCTAAAGGCTCTGGGCGAAGTATTGCAGCTTTTGATTTGTTTGCAAATGGCATGGAGATTCAAGATCAAATGATTCGGTTTGGTGGACATGCTCAAGCAATTGGAATGACAACGCAACTTGACCAAGTCGATCAATTGCGAATCTCGCTTAATGAACTAGCAAGTCAAAAACTTGAGCCAGAGGATTTTAAAGAACAACTCAATATTGAGTTAGCACTTGATATTGATCAATTAGCGATTAAAACTGTTACTCAAATCAATCAACTTGCTCCATTTGGAATGGCAAACCCTAAACCTTATTTCTTTTTAAAGGGGCAACCGAAGGAATTAAAGCAAATTGGGGCAAAAAAGAATCATTTAAAATTTTCTCTTGAACAAGATGATAGCAAACTGTCATCAATCGGCTTTGGAATCGGTGATTATTTAACAAAAATATCGCCAAATGATGAACTTGAAGTTGTAGGTGAGTTACAAATTAACGAGTGGAATGGTACACGTTCATTACAGCTACTCGTAAAAGATTTACAAGTGACAGACAGGCAGTTATTTGACTATCGTGGGTCAAAATTTTGGCAAAAACAATTAGTGCATTTAGATGATCGTAATTATTTGGCCATCGGGTTTCAAGCTCAAACAGGAGATACAACACTTAAGGTA
The DNA here is from genome assembly GCA_964581235.1 of uncultured Amphibacillus sp. Taxonomy (GTDB): domain Bacteria; phylum Bacillota; class Bacilli; order Bacillales; family Amphibacillaceae; genus Amphibacillus. The sequence continues at coordinate 6,693 of CAZONN010000060.1, read as the reverse complement.
ACAAGGCCTGATCAAATAGATGATGAAAAATTAGCACATATAACTGATCTCGTCTTAATTGATTTACCAACTGAATTAAGTGAACTCTCGCAAATACTGTCGAAAATTAAACCAAACAACATCTATACGTGCTATAATTTAGAAGGAGAAAAAGACTGGACTGCTTTTCCATCAAGAGATGATTTCAAATGGTTTTATGGGTTTTTAATGAAACAAAAAACATATAATCATCAACGTGATCAAAAACAAGTTGCTAACCATACAGGTTGGCCGATTGAAAAAATTGAATTTATCTTAAATGTGTTTTATGAACTAAAGTTTGTTAAAATAGAAAATGATATTGTTTCATTAAATGACACGGTAGAGAAACGACAATTATCAGATTCAAACTTTTATCAAAAAGGTTTAAGACAAAAAGAGAAACAAGAATTACTTTATTATTCAAATTATCAACAATTAAAAACATGGGTGATGGAACAAGTCGAGCAAGATGGAAGTATCAAGGAGGAAGAAGTAGATGGACTATAAAAAATATATCACATTGGTCGAAGATTGGCCAAAAGAAGGCGTACAATTTAAAGATATTACAACTTTAATGGATAATGGGACTGCTTATAAGTCAGCAGTTGATGAAATTGTTAAGTATGCAAAGGACAAACAGGTTGAATTAATTGTTGGTCCAGAGGCTCGTGGATTTATTGTAGGATGTCCAGTATCATATGCGTTAGAAATTGGCTTTGCACCGGTACGTAAAGAGGGCAAGTTACCGCGCGAAGTTATTAAAGTCGATTATGGCTTAGAGTATGGTCAAGACGTACTTACGATTCACAAAGATGCGATCACACCAGGTCAACGTGTATTGATTACTGATGATTTACTCGCAACAGGTGGGACGATTGAAGCGACCGTTAAGCTCGTAGAAGCGCTTGGTGGCGTAGTTGTCGGTTGCGCATTTTTCATTGAATTGGCATATTTAAACGGCCGAGACAAATTAGACGGCTACGATGTGCTGACTCTAATGGAATATAAATAAATTTTAATTATAGCGTACCTTAACTAGGTGCGCTTTCCTTATATTGTTTAACAACGTGAGTCCTTACTTGAAATGCTATTCTTAAATGTTATAGAATATAAGGAACGAATGAATTAACCGTGAATAAGATGGTGAACATCGATTAGATAGCAATCTAAATTTTAAATACGAGAATTAGGGTGATCACAAATGTCAAGAGATAAGATATTGACACTGGAGGAAATTATTGAAATTGCATCATATCTCAACGGAGAAGATATTGATTTAATTCGCCGTGCTTTTGAGTATGCCTATAAAGCACATGAAAATCAATACCGCCGATCTGGCGAGCCATATATTATTCACCCTGTTCAAGTGGCAAGTATTTTAGCAAAACTCGGATTAGATGCAGAAACAATCGCTGCTGGTTTTTTACATGACGTTGTAGAGGATACAGCCAAAACAATCACAGACATTGAAGAAGAATTTAACGAGGAAATTGCAATGCTTGTAGACGGGGTGACAAAGCTAGGGAAAATTGAGTTTAAGTCATTAGAAGAACAACAAGCAGAAAATCACCGCAAAATGTTTATTGCCATGTCCAAGGATATTCGAGTTATCTTAATTAAATTAGCTGACCGTGTTCACAATATGCGGACTTTGAAATACTTACCAACAGAAAAACAACGAAGAATTGCCAATGAGACACTTGAAATTTTTGCACCATTAGCACATCGACTAGGTATCTCAGCGATCAAATGGGAACTAGAAGATGTTGCACTGAGATATTTAAACCCTCAGCAATATTATCGCATCGTTAATTTAATGCAACAAAAACGCGAAGAGCGTGAAAGTTATATTGAAGAAGTTATGGTTGAGGTTCAAAATCAACTTGAAAATGTGGGGATTAAAGCAGAATTTTCTGGCCGTCCAAAACATATTTACAGTATCTATCGGAAAATGATGTTGCAAAACAAACAATTTAATGAAATATATGATTTACTAGCAGTACGGATTATTGTTAATAGCATTAAAGATTGTTATGCTGTGCTTGGCATTATTCATACATGCTGGAAGCCGATGCCAGGACGCTTTAAAGATTATATTGCAATGCCAAAGCCAAACCTGTATCAATCACTTCATACCACGGTAATTGGTCCAAAAGGTGCACCGCTAGAAGTGCAAATTCGCACAAAAGATATGCATGAAATTGCTGAATACGGTATTGCAGCTCATTGGGCATATAAAGAAGGTAAATCAGCCAAGCCTAGTAAAGAAAATCCTGAGGAAAAACTTGCTTGGTTTAGAGAAATACTTGAATCGCAAAGTGAAACAAATGATGCAGAAGAGTTTATGGAATCACTCAAAGTGGAGTTATTTGCCGATATGGTTTATGTTTTTACACCTAAAGGTGATGTGATCGAGTTACCAAAAGGATCGATTCCGATCGATTTTGCGTATAAAATTCATACGGAAATCGGAAATCATACGATTGGAACACGGGTTAATGGAAAAATGGAGCCGTTAGATTACCAATTAAAAAACGGTGATATTATTGAGGTTTTGACCTCGAAACATTCGTATGGACCATCGCGAGATTGGTTAAATATGACCCAAACATCTCAAGCGCGCAATAAGATTAAACAATTTTTCAAAAAACAACAACGTGAAGAAAACGTCGTCAAAGGGAAAGAAATGATCGAGAAAGAAATCAGAAATATGGGTTTCGAGTTGAAGGATGTTCTTGTAGAAGAGAATATGTTACGTGTGACTGAACGGTTTAACTTTATGAGTATTGAGGATATGTGGGCAGCAGTTGGTTATCAAGGGATTACCGCATCTCAAATTGCAACGAGATTAACGGATAAATTACGGGCAGAAAAGAAAGACTTAAACTCATCGCTAAATAAGGTTCAAAAGAAACCTGAAACGAGGAGTAGTCGAAGAAAAGAAACGGGTATTGTTGTAGAAGGTGTCGATAATTTACTTGTTCGATTAGCTAAGTGTTGTAATCCAGTCCCTGGTGATCAGATTATAGGTTATATTACAAAGGGTAGAGGTGTGTCTGTACACCGAAAGAACTGTCCGAATCTAAATGACGATGATATTAAAGATCGTCTGTTGGAAGTTAAATGGGAAGCTGGCGAGGCAGAGACAAAGCAATACCAAGTTGATTTGGAGATTTCAGCGTATGATCGACGTGGCTTGTTAAATGATATTTTACAAACAGTGAATGAGCTAGGGACAAATATTGTTGGTGTCCATGGTAAAACCGATCGAAATAAGATCGCGATTATTCATTTATCAATTTTGATTAGTGATATTAATCATTTGAAAAGAGCAGTTGATCAAATTAAGCAGATTAAAGATGTATACACGGTAGAGCGTGTTGTGCAATAAAAGGGGTTTATATCGATGCGGGTCGTGATTCAAAAAGTTAATCAAGCAAGTGTAACAGTGGCTGACAAAGTGATTGGTCAGATCGATCATGGTTTTGTGGTTTTATTTGGTGTCACGCATGATGATACTGAGGAAGACGCTAAGTACTTAGCGAATAAAATTTGTCATTTAAGAATTTTTGAGGATGAAGCGGGTAAAATGAATCAGTCATTGTTGGATGTTGATGGATCGATTCTATCAATTTCGCAATTTACCTTATACAGTGATACGCGTAAAGGGCGGCGACCTAGTTTTACTAATGCGGCTCGACCGGACCAGGCTGATCAATTGTACAAGTACTTTAATCAACAAATTGCATCATTCGGGGTGAAAGTTGAAACAGGTGAATTTGGTGCGATGATGGACGTATCGTTAACAAACCAAGGACCAGTAACGATCATCATTGATAGTGACCAACGATAAGTTAATCATTCAAAAAGGATAGACAACTCCAGCTTGTCTATCCTTTTATTAAAATTTACACAAATTTAACAGATGCTTAATATGGTCTTTAAACTCCAGCGTTATACTATGTATAGTAGAAATAACAAGGTTCAAGTGCGAATGGTATTTTCAAATCAGAAAATGATCATTTCTTTTGTTATTGTTAAAAAAGGGGAGTGGAGTCATGCGTTATAGCTCAGCGTTGGCAGATATTAAAGACAAAGAGATCGAGAAGCCTAAAGTATATGAAACAATTGATTTAAACTTATGGTATAACGAAACTCAAGCATTAAGAAATGTTAATTTAGCGATTTATGAAAAAAAGGTCACAGCAATTATTGGGCCTTCTGGTTGTGGTAAATCAACATTGTTAAAAACATTAAACCGGATGGTTGAACTTGTACCATCTGCACGTATATCTGGTGAGGTACAGTATCGTGGTCGGTCGATTCTTGATAAAGACTTTCACGTTGAACAATTAAGAACAAATGTTGGAATGGTTTTTCAAAAACCAACGCCATTTCCTAAGTCAATCTATGCAAATGTCGCTTATGGACCAAAAATTCACGGGATCAAAGATAAAAAAACAATTGATGAAATTGTTGAACGAAGTTTGCGCGGGGCTGCTATTTGGAACGAGGTTAAAGACCGTTTGAAAGATAGTGCATTAAGTCTATCTGGTGGACAACAACAGCGTCTATGTATTGCTAGAGCATTAGCGATCGAGCCAGATGTGATTTTAATGGATGAACCTACTTCTGCTTTAGATCCTAAGTCAACATTAAAGGTTGAAGAATTAATCAATGAATTAAAAGAAAAATATTCTATTGTGATTGTGACACATAATATGCAACAAGCAGCGCGAATCTCTGATCGAACTGCCTTTATGTTGAATGGTGAATTAATTGAGTATGATGAGACAGATATATTGTTTTCAACACCAACTGATCAACGTACTGAAGATTATATTACAGGTCGATTTGGATAATAGGAGGAAAGTAACAATGACAATGCGTAGACAATTTGATCTTGAACTAGAGGAATTGCAAAATAAAATTGTTGAAATGGCAAAAGGGGCGAAAGTTCAGCTTGAAAGAGCTGTTCAATCGATTTATGAAAAGGATTTGGAGTTAGCCACTGATATAATTGAAGCAGACGCAAAAATTGACCAACTTGATTTGGATATTAACGACGCTGCAATTTTATTAATTGCAAAACAACAACCTGTTGCTTCTGATTTGCGTCGATTAATCGTTGCACTTCGTGTATCAACAGATCTTGAGCGCATGGCTGACAATGCGCGAAATATTGCGCGTTCAACAATTGCTTTAGGTGCTGATCACGATCTTGAGATTGATTCCGCTCTCAAGGATATGTGCGAGGTTGCGTATGAAATGTTAGATTTAGCGATTAAGAGCTATAAAGACGAAGATTATAAACTAGCTAAGGCATTATCAGAAATGGATGATTCAATTGATCGCATGTTTGATCAAGTTTTAGAACGGATGTTAGGTTTATCAGCAAATAACCCTCAGAAAATTCAGCACGTCATGCATATTGCATACACGGCAAGATACATTGAGCGCTTTGGTGACCACTTAACAAATATCGCTGAAAGTATTTTATACTTAGTCAAAGGTGAAACATTAGATTTAAATGAATAAAGTTCTGTGATAGAAAAAACGGCCTAACCATTAGTTGATATGGTGGCCGTTTTTTAGTGCTTAATTATTTTTGAAATAATTTTCTAAGCCAAGAATAATTCCACGACTAATTTGATCTTGGTAATCAGGCGTTTGAATTAATTTTTCTTCAGCCTGATTTGATAGAAAGCCAAGTTCTAAAAGTAAGCTTGGTCGTTTTGAAGCACGTAAGACACGATAGTCACCAGATAATACGCCACGATCATTTGCATTTGTTTTTTCCAATATCCCTTTATGGACTGCGTCTGCTAAACCTTGATCAGCATCTTTACGGTAGTAAGTATTGATGCCATTTGCTGATGGGTATTGAGGTTCACTATTATAATGAATACTTAGAAAAACATCTGCCGCATGATAATTTGCTAATACTGACCGTGGACTCAGGGCATAATAAAAGTCATCTGATCTCGTTAAATAAACTGTCGCACCGAGCATTTCTAATTGATATTTTAAGTGTTTTGCTGTACTAAGTGCAAAGTCTTTTTCATAGCGATCTGTAATACTAATCGCGCCAACATCAGAGCCACCATGACCTGGGTCAAGCACTATTACTTTACTATTTAAACTTGTTTGACTTTCAATTACTGGTTCTTTAAAATCGAGTAACCATGCAGGGATAAAACCTTCAGTATCTTCCACAGAGATTTTGAGCCAATCTTGTTCTTGTTCAATAATTGTAACTGCTTCTCCTTCTGTTAATACAGTTAAAATGTCAGATTGCGTCGTTGCTTGTGAACGTAAGTGAACGACATCGACCGGAATATCAAAGGATTGATTCGATAGCTCAGCTTGTTGATCTGTTTCAGACTGATTCGTTGGCGTTTCAGTTTTGCCCGAGCTACTGTCATTTGCCTGATCAGTAACTGTTGCATACTGCTGACTGACCCAACCTGTTTCCCCGTTAAAGTCAATCGCTAACCATTCATCTGTCTGCTCAACTAAAGAATAGTCTTCACCTTGATTAACATGGCCAATCAATTCATATTTGGTACCAGGGCCACTACGAACGAGTAAATCATCTGCTTCAATCTGAACTGTTTTTGCATAACTAGTTGATTGAAAGAGTAACGAAGTTAAAAGAAGTAACATTGTGTA
>CAZONN010000059.1:6268-8900 GCA_964581235.1 uncultured Amphibacillus sp. | reverse complement strand
GTCTTCGGTTAGTCTAAGGTTTGCTAAACATAATGACTTGATGATTAGCAGTTAGACGAACCGTAGACTCCAGTGGGACCAGCACGAGCTGAAGATCCACCTAGGAAAGCGATCTTCTTTCCTAGGTTAGCTGAAGCCGTGCCCACGGAACGCGAAGGTTCGGCTAACTGCGGGTTTAAATCGTCCAAATCTAAAAAACTCCCCTTAGGGTTAGGGTAATTGTCTTGGAGAATTACGCTAACCTTAAGGGGAGGTTTGTTTGCTTATTACTTATAATGAAGAGACTTGTTCGATTGGCTCTTCGGCTATAATTGGTGATGCTTCGTTAACGCGTTCGATATCAGCACCGAGTGCGCGCAGGTTTTCGACAAGGCCGACATAACCACGGTCGATGTGCTTCAGTTCAGTCACACGCGTGTATCCTTCTGCAATTAGGCCGAGTAAAACAAGCGATGCACCTGCTCTTAGGTCAGTTGCTTGCACTTCTGCGCCTTGTAGTTCGTGGTCACCTTTGATGACAACACTTCTACCTTCAATTTTCATGTTTGCATTCATGCGACGGAATTCCTCAACGTGCATGAAGCGATTTTCAAACACTGTTTCTGTTACGATACTTGTGCCTTTAGCTTTAAGCATCAGCGTCATCATTTGTGACTGCATATCGGTTGGAAATCCTGGATATGGCAACGTTTTAATGTCAGTTGGGATCAATTTTTCAGGACCGATCACACGTATTCCATTTGGTTCTGGAATAATCGTCACACCCATTTCTTCCAGTTTTGACACAATTGCACGGCAATGTTCGATTTCTGCACCTTCAACGAGGACATTTCCGCCTGTTAATGCAGCTGCAACCATATAAGTGCCCGCTTCAATCCGATCAGAAATAACGGTATGTTCTGCACCTTTTAGTGAGTCAACACCGTAAATTTTGATCGTTTCTGTTCCAGCGCCAATGACTCTTGCGCCCATTTTATTGAGGAAGTTTGCTAAATCAACAATTTCAGGTTCTTTCGCAGCGTTTTCGATGATCGACTTTCCTTGTGCAAGTGCTGCGGCCATCATAATGTTTTCTGTTGCGCCAACGCTAGGCATATCCAAATAAACCTTTGCACCTTTCAAAGGTTTGTCTGTATATGCTTCGACATAGCCATTACCAACATGGACTTTTGCTCCGAGTGCTTCGAAGCCTTTTAAATGTAAATCAATCGGACGTGAGCCAATAGCACAACCGCCTGGCATGGCAACTTTCGCATGGCCATAACGAGCGAGCAGTGGTCCTAAAACGAGTACCGATGCGCGCATTTTTGTCACGTATTCTAATGGTGCTTCTGTCAGTAACTGATTAGTCGCATTGACGGTTAGTTGGTTATCTTTTAAATTAACATTTGCGTTCATATGTTTTAAAACATCTTTTATTGTGTATACATCTGCTAGTGCAGGGACGTTATTGATTCTTGATACACCTGTAGATGCCATCAGTGTTGCGGCGATTACGGGTAAAACAGCATTTTTTGCTCCTTCAACCTTAACTGTTCCGAATAAACGGCTACCACCTTTAATGATTATTTTTTCCAAGATGCATTCTCCTCTAAATTTCAAAGTCTATATATCATTAGTATTCAGTCATTAGGATAGGTGTGCCTATCATGAATTGTTTTTCTTGGTTCGATTCTTGTTTGACTGAAATCTGTAAATTCATCGTTTCGTTTTTATATGGTATCTGTTGTTTGAATTGTTGCGAATAACCTGAGATTACTGTTAGATCAGGCTCCTCGATTCTATCAATCTCTTGATAATCTAGCTTAGTTTGGATTTCCTCAAAAAGTTTTCCACTAAACATCATATCATGATCAGATATCTTAACACAAGCATATTCGCGCTTTTCGCCTGTGTAAATAGTGGAAATAAATGATTTAACTGTTTTGTCAAAAATGTTTGTTCGTTTGAGTATGTGAGCATTTACTTTTAGATGATAATTAATCATGATTTCGTTTGAGTTATTTGTGTTAATAATCGTGATTGTTTCGTGTAGTTGGCTGTTTAGGTTTGTTTAGGTAACTAAACATCATTAATATCAAATTAGTTTAGTATTCACTTCCCTGTTTCTGAAAAAATTAGCGTGTTTTTTGAATTTGGGATTTGGGTGGTGGCTGGGATCCTTGATCTGATGGGGGTTGTGTGGGGAGAGTTTTTTTGTGAAAGAGGGGTAATTGTGATTTTTCGCGCGTGGAAAAATCACTGGGGTGGTTTAAAATAAATATGATATTTGTTGCGACCAATTAATTAAATCGATAAAAAAGTGGCTGACGGTTGAGCCGATTGTGATTGTGAGGAAAATGATCACGATTCGGGCTTCTGCGATACGGTTTTTCTTGAAAAGTTCGTCTAAGCGGACGGACTGGAGGACTTGCCAAGTAATGAAAATAAAAATAAAGTGTGAAGCGATATTGATCAGTGCTTGTGTTCCAAGGTCTTGTAGCATTTGTTCCCCTCCTTCGAATTGTGTTATTTCCCGGGAAATATTAGCGGTTGTTGTCGGAATACGCTATAAAAAACTTTAACATAGCTGGTGCAATTGTTAAAGTTTTAGTGTTTGATCAGTTGTTGAAAAGAAGTTGTTTGATGAGTT
>CAZONN010000059.1:0-6168 GCA_964581235.1 uncultured Amphibacillus sp. | reverse complement strand
ATTGTTAAAGTTTTAGTGTTTGATCAGTTGTTGAAAAGAAGTTGTTTGATGAGTTAATTCAATTGTGACGTTAATTAAATAATGGTTTAGCGGCTTCCAGCAATTTGCGGGAACTCTGCCGTTTGATTAATAAATAAATAGGGTAAGTCGTAATTTTGGTCGGCGATCGTTACGGTTAGGTCTGGTAGTGGCTCTGTGCCTAGGCCTTGGTATACGACCGGGTAATCGCGGTCGAGTGTCCAGCTTTTTGTATTGGCGATTGGGTTGATGCGCCGACTGAGATCGCGTCGGTGGCGGTTGCTGGTGAGCCGACTGTCCATTCGTCGGGGCCTGAATTTCCGTTGGCGATGACGACGGTGGCGCCGTGTTTGATTGCTTGATTGGCGTGGAGATTCGGCATTGATTGGTTGCGCGATTTAAAAAAATAACGTTAACAATATACAGATGCGTTTCATCAGATCAACCTCCCTTTCCAGTTAGTATCGGTGATTTTTATGAAAAAATTCGTCTGCGGAGAGAGAATGTTGGTTCCTTTTATTGGATTGTGTGCGAAGTTGGCGCGTTTGCGCGCGAACGCACAGTTGATGCGTGCGAAATTTGTGATTTGCGTGCGTTCGCACAGTCGATGCGTGCGAAATCCGCGATTTGCGTGCGTTCGCACGCAAATCGAGGATTCTGAAATTTTTGGCGCGTGAATTTTTGGCGAATAAAAAACTGCCTCTATAAAAGAAGCAGTTCCTGTTTAGATTTATTTTGTTCCGAAGAGACGATCGCCTGCGTCGCCTAGTCCTGGAATGATGTAGCCTTTTTCGTCGAGTTTCTCGTCAATTTCTGCGAGGTAAATATCGACGTCTGGATGTTTTTCTTGTAAGTATTTAACGCCTTCTGGAGCAGCGATTAGGCAAACGAATTTGATCCGTTTGGCGCCGCGCTTTTTCAGGGAGTCGATCGCGTCTGCTGCTGATCCGCCTGTTGCGAGCATTGGGTCAACGACGATTAGTTCGCGTTCAGAAATATCAGTTGGCATTTTGAAATAATATTCGACAGGTTGCAATGATTCAGGGTCACGGTATAGTCCGACGTGCCCGACTCTTGCTGCTGGGATGTGGCGTAGGACGCCGTCTACCATGCCTAAGCCTGCGCGTAAAATAGGAACGATGCCAATTTTCTTACCGCTTAATACGTTCGATTTCGTTTTTGCGACAGGTGTCTCAATTTCGATTTCCATTACAGGGAGGTCGCGTGTGATTTCGTATGCCATTAGGCCGGCAACTTCATCGACTAGTTCGCGAAATTCTTTTGTTCCTGTGTCTGTTTTTCGAATATGTGTGATTTTGTGTTGTATTAATGGATGATCCAGTACAAATACATTACTCACGTTCGATCACTCCTTTTAGAATTAGATATATCTCTAAAATTATATAGAAAATCGATTCTTTTTTCAAGTGACGTTTGTCTGTTGTTGCGATATTTTATCGATTCATCATTTAATTAGACGAAAAAGTCGAAACCCAAATAATCTGGTTTCGACTTTTTTCACTTAATTATAGATTGGGAAGCGATCTGTTAGAGCTTTCACTCGTTGTTTTGCTTCTTCCATTTTTGCTTCGTCTTGATGATTTCTTAATGTAAAGGCAATAATTGCGCCGACTTCCTTTAGTTCCGCTTCTTTAAAGCCGCGTGTTGTCACGGCAGCTGTTCCGACGCGGACGCCACTTGTAGTAAATGGTCCCTCTGGGTCAAATGGAATCGAGTTTTTATTTGTTGTGATCCCGATATCATCGAGAATTTTTTCAGCGTCTTTTCCGGTTAGGTTAAGCGTGCGAACGTCAAGAAGTAGCAAATGGTTGTCCGAGCCACCAGAAACGAGGCGGATGCCCTCTGCTTCGAGACTCTCAGCAAACGCTTGTGAATTTTTAATGATTTGTGCTGAGTAATCTTTAAAGCTTGGCTCGAGTGCTTCTTTAAATGCTATTGCTTTGGCAGCGATGACGTGCATTAATGGGCCACCTTGCATGCCTGGGAATACTGATGAATCAATCTTTTTCGCGTATTTTTCTTTTGTTAAAATCATTCCGCCACGTGGACCGCGTAGGGTCTTGTGTGTTGTCGTTGTGACAAAATCAGCGTAAGGAACTGGGTCTGGGTGATGGCCTGTTGCGACAAGTCCGGCAATGTGTGCCATATCAACCATTAGGTATGCGCCAACTTCTTCAGCAATGTCACGGAATTTCTTAAAATCAATTAGGCGTGGGTACGCACTTGCACCTGCGACAATCATTTTTGGCTTAACTTCAAGTGCCTTTGCACGAACAACATCATAATCAAGTACCTCTGTTTCTTGATCAACCCCGTACTCTTCAAAGTTATACAGTTTTCCACTGAAGTTAACTGGGCTGCCGTGAGTCAAGTGCCCACCGTGAGATAGATTCATTCCAAGCACTGTATCGCCTGGCTCTAGAAATGCAGAGTAAACAGCCATATTTGCTTGTGCGCCAGAGTGTGGTTGCACGTTCACATGCTCAGCACCAAATATTTCTTTCGCGCGGTCGCGGGCGAGGTCTTCTACAATATCGACATACTCACAGCCACCGTAGTAGCGCTTGCCTGGATAGCCTTCTGCATATTTGTTCGTTAAGACTGAACCTTGTGCTTCCATCACTGCTTGTGAAACAAAGTTTTCTGAAGCAATCAGCTCAATCTTGTCATGCTGACGTACTCTTTCTTGCTCAATCGCTTGGTACAATTCTTGATCATATTCTTGTAAAAATTTCATCTTAATCGTTCCCCCTAAATCCTTTTTTTGTAAAAATATTATTTAATCGTAGATGCATTTGCTCTACGGAATAATAAAGTAAAACTTCAATCGGCCCCACTAATTGTTAGTTGAACCAATCGGATCGTTACTGTGACAACCACTTTAGGACCTCCCACTTTAAGATGCTAGGATTTCAGTCTGTGTTTGAGGACCATTTTTGATTTTTTAAGCTTCGTAGTCAGAAACTTTGTCGATTCGGCGTTGGTGACGTCCACCTTCGAAGTCTGTGCCGATCCACATTTTAACGATTTCTTTAGCGAGATCGATGCCGATTACGCGTGCGCCCATCGCAAGTACGTTTGAGTTGTTGTGTTCGCGTGTCACGCGTGCTGTATAGACGTCATGGACGAGTGCACAGCGAACGCCTTTTACTTTATTAGCGGCGATTGACATGCCAATGCCTGTCCCACAAACGACGATGCCACGGTCATATTCTCCGTTAGCGACTAGTTCAGCGGCTGGGAAAGCGTAGTCGGAAAAATCGACGGAGTCTGCTGTATTTGGTCCTGTATAAGTTACTTCAACGCCTAATTCTTCTAGGAAAGGTTTTAGTTCTTGACCTAGTTCATAGCCAGCGTGATCTGCTGTTACAATTACTTTCATGTTTGTTCCACTCCTCGTAAAATATCATTATGTCTATTGTACTCATTTTTCAGTTTAATTAATAGTTAATTTCTCATTATTCTGGCAACTTTTCGATTAATTGCTCGATTGCTTGGTCAATTTCCTTGTATGCTCGTTGGTAGGCGCTTTGGTTTTGGCCGTATGGGTCGGTGATGTCAAATGTTTCTGGCGCATTTTTATCATCTGAATACTCTTTTAATGTGTATGTTTTATTTTCGCTCGCTGAAAAAAGAGAAATGACCGCATCTTTGTGCTGAGTTGTCATCGTCAAAATCAGATCCGCCCACTCGACAAGCTCGTCCGTTACGGGTTGCGCCAGTCCGCTATATGCAATCTCGTTTTCGCTTAGCGTCTGTATAGCTGATGGATTAGCCGGTGCGCCAGTCACTGCAAACGTTCCAGCTGATCGCACTTCAAATGACGATTTTGCTCGCAAAATTGCTTCCGCCATTGGACTCCTGCACGTATTGCCTGTGCAGACAAATAATATCTTCATTATTTCTCTCCTTTCGTTAAAAATTCTCCTCTAAATCATATCATATCAACGATGTTCAACCAAGTTGGGCGAATTCTTTTTTGTGATGTATCAGAATGAATTTTGGGGTGAGTTTTTACCGGAAAAGGGGTAATTAATTGCGTTTAGCCTGTAAGTTGGTGAGGGTGCAGTTGGCTCAAAAAATAATCGCGATGCCGAGGCAGACTGAAAATGCGTCAAAGGCGACGACGATCGAGAGGATTAGCGGTGTGATGATTGAACTTGGCATCGGAATTCTCCTTTAGTAGACGAGCTATCTAAAGTTTATGCTTGGCCAAATAAAAAAATGACTCGGTAATTTACCTGTCATTTTTCTTGTGTTTCGATTTGATTGGCGGCTTTGGTTAGGCGATTCATAATCGCTTGGCCGAGGCCTGCTGTTGGAAATACTTCTGCCATAATGATGTCGACTTCTGTTTGCTTAAATGCTCTGAGCGATTGGTATAGTTGGCTTGCGATCGTGGCGAAATTTTCAATTGTGCCACACATGTGAATTTGGTCCGCGCTGAGCACACTTGCCAATTCTTCGCTTGCTAGTACCCCGACTTTTTGACCGTTCGCACGATATTGATCAATTTTTGCTTGGAAAAAATCTTTGTCGCCATCAATTAAAACTAATGGCACATCTGGTTGGTAATGAGTATATTTCATCCCGGGTGATTTCGGTTGCTCTTCGATATTTGTCAAACTAGTCGATGCAATCGGATAACCGAGGACCTCCTCGATCTCTGATTGGGTCACGCCACCTGGGCGAATAATTTCCGGCTTTTCACCAGTACAATCAACGACGGTCGATTCTAAACCAACGCCTGTCGATCCGCCATCTAAAATTGCTTTAATTTTTTGATTCAAATCTTGGAATACATGGATTGCGCTCGTCGGGCTCGGCTTGCCTGAAAGGTTCGCGCTCGGTGCGGCAATCGGTAAGTTCGCTTTGCTAATTAATTCTTGAGCTGCCGGGTGGTCTGGAATCCGTATGCCGACAGTGTCTAAACCGGCCGTTACTAGGTCGGAAATCTTTCCATTACTCGGTAACACAACAGTTAGTGGCCCGGGCATAAAAGCTTCGATTAAGCTCTTCGCAACCGGGGAAACCTCTGACACATAGCGTTCGATCTGTTCGATGCTGGCAACATGAACAATGAGTGGATTATCGGTTGGCCTTCCTTTAGCTGCAAAAATTTTCGCTACAGCATCCGGATTGGTTGCATCTGCTCCGAGACCGTAAACTGTTTCAGTTGGAAAAGCAACGACTTCTCCCGCCTGAATATATTTAGCCAGTTGATCTGTGGCCTCTTCATTCCAGATTAAAAATTCTGTTTGCATTGACATAAGTAAGTCCTTCCTTCATATTACGGCTTAGCTTGCGGAGTTGTCCACAGCTTATTAACAGGGTAAATTCACCCTGCGACTATTTTAGCGGTAAATTAAACTTTACACAAGTCAGTTTTTGGTGATTTCTTTGTTGAAAAATTGTCTTGCGATATTTCCAGAATAAATTCCAGCTGAAAACATGCCATGACTGGCGTCTAGGCAGTTACACAACTTGGTTTTCGCTGATACATTCGAATGTGCTGGAATTTGATTGTTAAGTAAATTTTACAAGCTGTTAATAGAGTAAAGTTTAAATTAGCTGAAACAAGGCTGAGCAACACACACCAGCCTGTGTATAAGTTGTTGTTAGCTAAACGTGTAGCCTAAAATATCTTTTTCGTTTGGCCAACTTTTAAATCCGAGCAAGTTTAACAGTTCAATTAAAGGTTCTTCTTTTGTCTCGACAAGCAAATGATCGGCGTTCGATTGATCAACTTTTTCGAGAATGTGGTAGAAAATTTCAATCAATTGTTCGGAGTGATTTAATTTAGTGACGACGAATTTGGCTAACTTGTACGTGTCTTTTTCTAATTGTTCGAGTTCAACAAAGCCAATGATGCGTTGTTTATCTTTGATCAAATAGGTGACATGTTCGTTCGGGTTTAGCTTAATTAAATGTTGAAAAGGTAAGTCTGTCAAGTTCTCTTCAGATTGAAATTGGGTTAATTGCATGTTAATCGCTCCCTCTCATTGTTTTCTAGTTTAGTCTATGAAAGTTAGCAATCATTCATGATAGATTACTTGAACCATTCGAGAAAAAAGAATGAAATTTTTGGCGCTTCATCTGCTGTTTCTTCCTCGTCGGCTGCGACAGTCG
>CAZONN010000058.1:0-8991 GCA_964581235.1 uncultured Amphibacillus sp. | reverse complement strand
TTACAAGAAGATTTGATTGATTTTATCAGAAGAGAAGTATTTTTCCCACTCGGGGTGATCAATTTTGAGTGGGAAAAATACGGAGATTATCTTGCTGGGGCTACTCGTCTGAAGTTGCGTCCAGAAGATTTATTAAAATTCGGTGAGTTGTTTTTGCAGAATGGAAAAGCAAACAAAAAGCAACTTATTTCAGAGCAATGGATTCAGAAAATGCTAACGATTAATACGTATACAGATTCTGTAGATACGCCTGACACTATTTTTAGGAGATATGGCTATGGATATGGTATTTGGTTAGCTAAAGATTCGTTTTATTTTGGTCATGGAACGGATGGTCAAACATTAACAATTCTACCAGACAAAGAAACGATTATTATTACACTTGCAGATCAATCAGACATGCGACCCATTGAAAAAATAATTAATCATATCTTAAGAGAGGGTTAGTTAGTAACATTGGCGAACAAGCGGATATTGATTTAATGGCTCATGAAGCAATCGAACGATATGGCTCACTTTATGCAAATTAACTTAACAGGACCATTCAAGGCAGCACGTGCAGCAATTAAAATCATGGAAACACAAGAGAATGGTGGAACTGCTGGTTAAGTATGTCGTGTTCCAAAAAAAGAGCATAATTTTTGACCAACTAACGGTCGTTGGTTAGACTTTTATTATGCAATGTAAACGATTGCTCAAATGTAGCGGTTAATGTATAATTACAAATGAAACTAATGTCGGAATTGCAGATAAATAACTTGTGATGAATTAATTTTTTGAGTATGTATCATCATGTCTTAAAAGATACTCGTTCGACAACTTATAGAAAAGTGCATTAGAGTATTTGAATATGAAGGAGGACAACAAGGTGTTCAAACACTTTAAGAGAAAAAAGGAGAAAGATTTTAAAGAAAATAAGTTAGAAAAAATACAAAGAGACACAATAAAAACTGCTGAGACCATATCTTCGAAAGGGACAAAAAAATTCGGATTACAAAATTTGAAAATTGGTTGGAAATACGGAATTGTACTAATGATCATCTTTTTCTTGCTTGTAATTGCTACAAGTTTAGTTTCTTTTTCGATTAATAAGGCTCAGAATGATATGGAAATATTGATCGAAGAGGCTGATCGCACTTTTGCAATGATTGAATTGAGCGATATGATTAATTCAAAAGGTCTATTAGCATTAGCTTATGCCCAATTTGGAAATCCGGCGATGTTAGAAGATTTTGAGGTGGAAAATGAGGAAATTGATGAGCGTATTGCTGAGTTAAGTGAGCAAATTACTGAAGAAGAGCAGGCTTCTCTATTTAATAACATCATTGCTTTAAATCAAGATTTAACTGATATGTTTTACAATGAAATCGTAAAAGATATGGACCACGAAGGCAACACGATGCGCATGCATAGTAATAGCTATCTGGATCTTAATTCAATAGCTACTCGACATTTAGAGTCATTGCGTGAATTAATAACACAGGATCGTGATTTAGCAGCTGAACGAGCAGAAACGAGTCAAACCTTTGCTCAATTTATGCTGATTATTAGTATGGTTGTCTCTATTGTTGTTGCAGCTATATTAGTCTTATTAATTAGTCGACACGTTACTAGACAATTGAATCGTGTTGTTGTGATGAGTGATCGGATTGCGTCAGGTGACTTAACGGAAACTGACGATAATTATCAAGGTAGAGATGAGATTGCCCAACTTTCTAATTCAATGGAGCAAATGCGCTTACAATTAACAACGATGATCGACTCAATTAAGCAAACGTCATTACTCGTTGGCAGTCAAAGTGCGCAACTTAACCAATCTGCGGATGATGTTAAATCTGGAACACAGCAAATTGCAGCAACTATGGAAGAGTTGGCATCAGGAACTGAGACACAAGCGAATTTTGCAGGTGACTTAGCTGAAACAATGACAAACTTTGCTGAAAAAATTAAATCGATTAACACGAGTAGTCAATCGATTAATGAATCATCAAATAGCGTGCTAAAAGAAACTGATATTGGTAATGAATATATGAATAAATCGATTAATCAAATGAACAATATTGATCAAATCGTAAAAGATGCTGTAGATAAAGTAGAGGGTCTTGATAAGCAGACTCAAGAAATATCGAAACTTGTTGGTGTGGTAAAAGATATTGCTGATCAAACAAACTTACTGGCGTTAAATGCTGCGATTGAAGCGGCACAAGCAGGAGAGCATGGGTTAGGATTTGCTGTTGTTGCTGATGAAGTTAGAAAGTTAGCGGAACAAGTTGCTCATTCTGTTGTAAGTATTGCTAATAATGTGAATGAAATTCAAACTGAATCGAAGGCTGTTTCTACAGCACTAGAACAAGGTTATGATGAGGTTGAACAAGGAACTAAAGATATTGCTGAAACTGGCGTACGATTCAAAGCGATTGACGATGCGATTGCTTTGATGACATCGAATGTTCAAACGGTTATGTCTGATTTAGAAGAGTTAAATAACGATTCTGCTAGAGTGAATGAAGCGGTTCAAGAGATTGCTTCAATTTCTGAAGAATCTGCTGCTGGCGTTGAGGAAACTTCAGCATCAGCGGAAGAGGCTTCAAGCTCAATGGAAGGTGTAGCAAGTGGTGCAAGCACATTACTTGAATCAGCTAAAGAGTTAAGTGAGTTAGTCCAAAGATTTAAGATGTAATATAAAAAAGCGTTTATCAGTTGTCATCAGCTGGTAAACGCTTTTGTTTTTTAAAAATTACGATTGATAGTGTGTCAATTCTTCATCAATTGCCTGGCGAATGCGATTAAGGCAATCGGCGCTGTCTCGTCCTCTAATTCTTTTTCCGTTAACTAAAGCGAATGGGCTAAATCGGCACAGACCGCACATTGAGAGACATTCACTAACAAGAACGGACACTTCGGGGTATTCATCTTCAAGTAAACGCTCTGCATCAACTGTTATTAAGACATTACTCTCACAAATTTCAACGATAATAATTCCCACTGATGTATCCACTCCTTTTCGAAAAAACTGCATATTAAACTACTATTGTAGTGTAAAGATCTGTTTTTGTCATTTAATATACACAAGTTGTGACATTATAGACCTAAAAGTTCATAAAGTTAAAATTTTGACGAATTTGTTATTTACTTCACAAACATTTTTGACTATAATTAGAAAAGAAGGTGGTGGGATGATGAAGAAACAAAAAACAACGAGACAACTTATTGTTGAGTTACTAAAGAAAAATAAAGAATTATCAGTAAGTGGCTTAAAGGAATTTTTAGATATTACTGAGATGGCTGTAAGAAAACACTTAACTAAATTAGAGTCAGAACAATATATTAGTTCAAGAACTATTCGTCAACCGATGGGTAGACCTGTGATCTTTTATAGCTTGACCACCAAAGGGCATGATACCTTTCCAAATAATTATGATAAAATTGTTGTTGAATTATTGCAAGATATCCATGAAAATATGGGTGATGAAGCAATTGACATGCTATTTAAAAATCGTGAAGAACGCTTGCGAAAAAAATATAGTCGTCGAATCTTTAAAGATGACACATTAATTGAACGTGTGGAAAACTTAGTTGATGTACAGACCGAAAATGGTTATATGGCTGAATTTAGTGAATCAGATGAATCCGAAAGTGATAAAGATACAATTACTTTTGAGCAGTATAACTGTCCGATTGCTGCGATTGCAGATCGTTATGATAAACCATGTCATTATGAACTAGAATTATTTAAAGAAGTGCTTGGAACTGATCAGGTTGAGCGTGTTGAATGTATTGCAAAAGGTGGAAAAAGCTGTAGATATGTCATTCAAAAAAGCAAGCAAGAAAAAAATCCCTCTTAAGTCCAATAGGGATTTTTAAAACTTATCTATTTCATTTACTATTGTAGCGATCATACGTTGGACCGCTTTTTGATGTTTAATCGGCATTTTACTAATCTGAATTAACTGATCCCGATACTGTTGATTTTTTATGAAAAAGCTGATTAAATCTAAAATAGTTTCATCAACCTTCTGTTGATCTTCAGAATTTGTTTGATAAAATTGTTGAAAATCACTTAATAGTTGATCTGCATGCTTATTAAGTCCAAGCAAATTATCAGTCGATTGATGGAATATTTGACTCAATTTGATGATAGCAGGAAGATCAGGGAGCACGTCACCATTCTCCCACTTAGCAATAACAGATCGAGAAATTTTTAGTTTATCGGCTAGTTGTTGTTGTGTCCAATTCAGATTGGTACGGTAATACTTTATATTAGTCGCTAATTTATAAATTGACATTGTCTATTCACTACCATTCTTTTTGCTGAATCTTCTTAATCCTAACATTATTAAATAAATCTTCTGATCATTTAGTTGTTCTTTATGGGAACTTATAGTAAAATGTTCTCATAAAGAACATTACGAGGTGATTAAATGGTCGCATGCTTATTGTTCGATTTTAAAAAATGGCAACAAAGGAGTAGAAAAATTCAATTTCCTCCATTAGGAACAGAAATTATTAAAATCCTAATACTACCAGAACACCCAGAATGTTTATGCTTACATCTTAATGTCGATGAAAAGGCACCGATTTGGCAAGTTGTTCTTGATTTAGAGATAGAGAATATTGTGACAGGCTATGGATTTGGCCAAACGTTTTCAGATGCGAGAACTGAGGCATTCCAACTTTTAGTCAAAAGAACCTCACATAATAATGATCCTGTTACCACTAATCGTTAATCTTTCTAAAATTACTCACAGATCTGTGAGTAATTTTTTTATCAAAATAAATGTTGATTGTGTTTCAAGTAGAAGGAGTCGTTTAGAATAACATGATATAATAGTTTAAAAGGGTGATCTAGATGACAAAAATCATGAAGATAACAACTCAAAAGAGAAATAAGCATCGCTATAATATATTTATCGAAAAAAACGGGAAAGAACAGTATGCCTTTAGTGTTGAAGAAGAGACTTTAATTAGTGAAGGTCTAAAGAAAGGTCTTGTTCTAGATCAGACATCAATGGAACATTTAATGAAAGCAGATAATGTAAATAAAGCATTTAATAAAGTTCTGAATTATCTCAGTTATCGGATGCGCTCGACTAAAGAAGTTAGGGATTATTTACGTGAGGAAGAGCTTGAAGAAGAACAAATTAAAAGTCTTGTTGATCGTCTGAATCGTCAAAGGTTATTGGATGATCAAGCATTTGCTGATGCATTTGTGGCGACTAAAATGAATACTGGTTTTAAAGGTCCGGGGCAGATCAGAACGGAGCTTTTTCAAAAGGGAATTAAGGAAGCTTTAATTGATCAAGCTTTGATTCGTTATACTGAATCGGATCAGATTGAGTTAATTGAGCATTGGCTGGCAAAGCAAATGAAGAAGACAACGCGACAATCACATCGTCAGCAAATAAATAAGTTGAAGCAGCAGCTGATGCAAAAGGGTTTTAATCGTTCGATTATTGAGTCTGTTTTTAAAAAGTCAAACTTTGAAGCGGATGCAGAGGCGGAGTGGCAAGCGCTTGTTTATCAAGGTGAGAGAGCTTTGAGAAACTATCGGGCAAAAGCAGAAGGTTATTTGCTTAAGCAAAAAATTAAAGCCTCTCTCTATCAAAGAGGCTTTAATCAAGAAAAAATCAATCAATTTATTCTAGAATATGTGGATAATAAAAACGAATAAATTATCCAGTTTTAGGTATCAAATCTTGTGATTCTAAATGGTTGATTGCTTCAAAAACATGGTCAACGATATGCTGTGCAGCTTGTTTTACATCATGGTCTGCACTTGACATGGCATAACTATGTGGTGTCATTTTTAGCATTTCAATATCGTTTTGTGAATCGCCAATCACGGCAATTTCTGTCGGATTAATTGATAAAGTTTTAATTAAATGTGTCAACCCAACTCGTTTGTTAACTCCAGTAGGCATCACATCAATACACTTTGGTGCAGACAGAACGCTACTAACTTCATCTTTAAACATTCCATTTAATTCCGATTGAATGAGTAATAATTGCTCTGGTTCACCAAGAAGCATATACTTTGCTACGTCTAACTCGT
Source organism: uncultured Amphibacillus sp. (assembly GCA_964581235.1). Taxonomy (GTDB): domain Bacteria; phylum Bacillota; class Bacilli; order Bacillales; family Amphibacillaceae; genus Amphibacillus. The sequence goes on along the minus strand of CAZONN010000058.1, from coordinate 2,939 downwards.
TTTTGATTCGATCAAGTAGTTGCTCCGTATGTATAAGCCGGTGATTAAATAAACCTTGAAGCTCGTCAATAATCGGGATCTCTTGATCAAATAGAACTTCATCTTCTGTTGAAACGAAGTAATAAGTTGGATAAGCTTTAATTTGCTCATATAATATTTCACTTAACCTTTTTGAAAAATGTTGTTTAAAGATTGTTTGATTTGCTTGATTAATAACGAAAGCACCATTTTGACTGACACGATGTCCGTTAATATTGAGTTGCTCAAACAGATGAACAATATCTTGATCAGCTCGTCCTGTTGCAAATGTAACTTCAATTCCTCGATTGGATAAAGATTGAATGGCTAATTCGTTTTCTTTTTCAACATAGAGATGGTTTTTTAGAAGTGTGCCATCAAGATCTGTCGCAAATAATTTAATCATTTAATCGTCCTCTCATGAAAATAGTATATCATTCACTTTAATTGAAAGAAGACCGACATGCAATAAATAACCCTCAAAGTAGGCTTTGTTCCTACCTTAAGGGTTGTATTAAAAATCTTCAATTAGCAATTTATCTTGGAGCTTTTGTTCTGAGAAAATCCAGCCAGTATATGATTTTAAAATCGTGAAATCTTTGGTAATGTTAACGACTGCGACAAAGGGATAGTGATCTTTTGACCTGTAACGTAAATCAATAAATCGCACCTCAGTGTAATTATCGTACTCCGTTTGTTCCCAACGATACACTTTTGAGAATGATAAAAAGGCATCAACATTTGGGTCCGACTTTGCTACCTTCATCAAATCATTTTCAGGAACGGGTGTCCGGTTAAATTGATCAACAATTTGAATGTTACCATCATTAGCTCTTGCGACATAAAACTTATCTTCAGTCGTGATCGCTAGGCGCCAAATATTCTGGCTGATCGTTGGTGAAGTAAAAATCCCTTCAACATGGTAAAAGGAGCGTCGAATTTTTCTTTCTAAAACTTTCTTTTGCCAAAATCGCTTAAGGTAGTAAAGAAAGAGTAGAAAGTACATACTAATGAATGTCTTGACTGGATCGCTTCCTAAAATCCATAACGAAATACCAATCACATGTGCGGAGAAAATGATCGGATCAAATGTATTGATAAAACCGAGTCCAATCCATTTTTTCGAGAAAGGTCGAAATGCTTGTGTCCCGTATGCATTAAAAATGTCTACAACAACGTGAAGAAATACAGCCAAAGCTGTCCATATCCAAATGTTTAAAAACGGTAGCTCAGGTACAACTAAATAAATAATGCTCGAGATTAGCAATCCCCAGAAGATCATCAGTGGGATCGAATGGGTAATTCCCCGGTGATGTCGTAAATAAACGGCATTATTTTTTAACTTTAAAACTGTATCAAAATCAGGTGCGTGTGAGCCAATGATTGTTCCAGCCATAACGGCAGTGAAAAAAATCGGATTATCATGGATGATGGGGTCAATGGTTGCAATACCACCTAATGCTATCCCCATTGCAATGTGCGTTCCGGTATCGATTTGTGCTCACCTCTTTCAAATAGTTTAATTAGTCGATATAATCTAAGATACTCGAAAAACTCTTTCCCTTATATTTTGCCATAATTGAAAGGGTTTAAACATTTCATGATTATTCATACGAGATTAACGAAAAAGGGTGAATACGTTGCACACGAGTTCATTTAATAAACAGGCATTTCAATCAGATTTAATTACTTGGTTTTTGAAAAATCAACGCCAATTGCCATGGCGAGAAGATCAAGATCCATATAAAGTGTGGGTTTCTGAAATTATGTTACAGCAAACACAAGTGGATACAGTAATCCCATATTTCAATAATTTTATTGAAAAATTCCCCACACCCGTTGCATTGGCTGACGCGGATGAGCAGGAGGTTCTCAAAGCGTGGGAGGGTCTAGGTTACTATTCTAGAGCGCGTAACCTGCAATTTGCCGTTCGTGAAGTGAAGGAAAAGTACGGTGGAAAGGTCCCTGAAGATAAAAAGCAGTTAGGAGATTTGAAAGGAATTGGCCCGTATACCTTAGGAGCGATTATGAGTATTGCCTATGATCGACCAGAACCAGCGGTAGACGGCAATGTGATGCGGGTAATGTCGCGTGTTTTTCGTATCGATCAAGATATTGCCAAGGCGAAAACAAAGAAAGTATTTGAAGAAGTCGTTCGTGAAGTCATTTCAACAGATGACCCTTCGAGTTTTAATCAAGGAATTATGGAGTTAGGTGCGCTAATTTGTCGGCCGACTAGCCCGAAGTGTGATATTTGTCCGATCAAAGCGCATTGCCAGGCATATCAGACAAATACGCAAACAGACTATCCGGTTAAATCAAAAAAGAAAAAGCCTAAACCCTTAGCTTATTATGTCCTCGTTTTAGAGAATCAGGCGGGAGAGTTTTTAATTGAAAAAAGACCTGCAGAAGGACTGTTAGCGGGACTTTGGCAATTTCTGATGGTCGAGCAAAAAGAGGTTGATCGAAAATTGTTGACGCCATTTGTCGAGCAAACATTTCAAACATCTGTTATTGAGGTGAATCAATTAGAGTCGATCAAACATATTTTTTCACATCTTATTTGGTCGATTGATGCTTTTCACTTTAAAGTAAAAGATTTTAAGTTGGATGATCCAAAGCAACGATTCGTAGCGCTTGATCAGATTGAAAATTATCCATTCCCGGTGCCGCATCAAAAGGTAATTGACCAGCTTTGAAATAGTGAGTATTGATATTTTTTGTTTTTTTGAATAGTCGTCGTAAAACTGGTTACATTAACGGTTGTGGAGGTGATATTCAAATGGCTAATAACCAAAATAAAAACCAAAACCGAAGCAAAACGAATGCTGAGGAAGTAAAACGTCAAAATAAACAAGCTCAAGGACAATATGGCACTGAGTTTGCTTCTGAAACAGATACGCAACTGAGTTTAAATAGTG
>CAZONN010000057.1:0-9043 GCA_964581235.1 uncultured Amphibacillus sp. | reverse complement strand
AAGTAATAAGGTTTTAAGGCAGGCTCATATTTACCTAAATAACGTTCGATAACTAAGAATAGCACCGGTAATCCAAGCATGAACCAAATAAAGCTTGAGAAAGTTTCGATTGAAAATATACTGACTAAAGATAGATAGAAACCAAGTGTTGTAAGTGATACGACCAACCATAATTGATTCCGTTTCGTGTAGCGCACTAGCCAGTAGGTCACGCCGATGCCAATAAGTAAGATTAATGGTCTAACAAAGACTGGATCTCCAGAATAAAAAATAATCAACTGATAAAGTGCAAATAGATAACTCGCTTGGCCAGTATAAAAAGCGGTCCTAGCAAAGCGTGGTTGGTCAGCTTTTTTCCATAATAGACTCACTCCAAGTAAAATTAAACCCGCTAGTGCTAAATGAGAACTAAATCCAAGTTGATCTTGATAAAACTGACTGCTTTCAATTATTTTATTATAAACAACATAAATTGCCACTAAACCGCTGATTGGATGAATCCACTCTACAATCCGCTTCTCTTCTTGATTTGAACTAACGAAACTAAGATAGATAGCTAGAATGCTAACTACTACAAGCATTAGCGCAACTGATAACAAATGATTCTCTACTAACTCCAGCAAAATAGTCATAATCATAACGACTATCGACGTGTAGTAACTACTTTTCACGATCTTATCAAAAAAAGTGAAACGATTTTTTACGCCGATACCAAGAAATATTGCAATTGCATAAATAAAGAGATAGATGCTAAATCCTTCTGTAAAGAGGCGAGTAAGCGCGACAAACCAAAATTGAATTCCGACCATGATAATAAAAACAGGTGCGAGGATCCGGAAGATGATTTGATTTGTTAGCTTAGCTAAATAAATATATGTGGCAGCAATTAAGATTAGTGATAATAGCACTAACCACGATCTCGAATCTGCAAATTCAATCGCCATTTGACTTGTGACATAAAGGAATGATAAACCAGTGATAAACCCACTGGCATAATAGAAGACTTTTCTTAAGCCAGCATCTTTATTTGTTAAGTTTGCAAAGACAAGATAGGCGATTCCGATAATTGGGTAGATCAGTAAATCAACTTCATGTAAAAATGTATGTTCTGTTAGTTGATAAATACTGTAGGCAAATAGCCCAATGAATACATATTGGAATTCTTTTGCTTGATAAACAAAAACCATTGCCATAAAGATTAAGGCAGAAATCAGTAAATTAAAACTATAGAAAATACCATGATCAAATAAAACAAGCATAAACAGCGTTGAAATAATTAAATTCAGTTGTGTATAGGTAGGTAATTCTGTGAAAAACACCTTCAACTTCGTTTGCTTCTTCTCTTTAGATGTGTGGTGAATGTAAAGGAGAAGCAAGTTATAAAGCATAATCAGGAAAAAGAATAGATCGACTGGTGTATTCACAGCGATTAAGAAAAAACTTGTTGATAATGTTAGGAAGATATAGAATATCCAAACAAATAACTTTGCCTTCGTTTTATAAGCATTACGTGCATATAAGGGAAGGGGAACTAAAGTACAAATGAACCCGAGCCAATATTGTCCTTCACCTGTAAGAGATAAGTAATTCCCGAATAATTCAAAATAGCCAATCCCAATAATTGCGATGGGTAAGAGTAAACTACCTAGGGTAAGAAAAGCAAATGCCGTTTTTTCGATCTTTAGGAAGCGGGAAGACAATTCACTTAAGCCTAAGAAGAAAAGCGCTACGCCTAGCAAAATAATGACTTTCACTAATGCGCCCATTTGATCCCAGGTACTTGTTGCAACAACTAGACCACTAATGAGTAAAAATAAGACACCTAAGACAAGCAACCAGGTAATGTTTCGCTCTCGCACTTGCTCAGGCGATTGTGGTTCTCTAACAGGTTTAGGTTGAATAATCGGTGCTGGTTTTGTTGGTTTAGCTTTGTATGTCGTTTGCTCCATTTTGATTGAGGCGGTTTTTTTGGGATATTGTTTAGCCTCTGGTTGACGGACAGGTGATGTGCTAATTGTTTCTTGTAGATTTTTTTGTGCAACTGTTTCTTGTTCGACTTGGTGATGTTCTTTATAAGCCATCATGACGTGTTGATAGACTTGTTGACTAATTAACTCATTTTTAACAAGTTCAGCTAACTCTTCATCGATCATTTGTTGGCGCTGTTCAGAATTCATCGTACCATTCACACTCCTTATTCAATCAAAATTGGGTTATCTATCCTTGAGATAAAGCTCCTAAATTGATCATTTACTTCTTTCCATTGTCATTTAATATCATCATATCAAATTAATTATGGGATAGCACGATAATATTTAAATTTTCAGATTATATGACGTTTGATTTTGTTGATAATGATTGTTTAAAAATGTATGATAATGAAGCATGAGTAGGATCCGTTTTAATTAGAACGATCACTTTAAAGCGAAAGGATTTTTGTGATGAATTGGATATATTCTATCTTAAGAAACCGAACATTTCTCATATTATTATTTATTATTAACTTTTTAGGAACAATCTACGGTTACATTTGGTATGAAAGTCAATTATCTCGTACCCCCGCTATTTTTTTAATCTTTGTTCCAGATAGTCCAACTGCGAGCTTATTTTTCACCATTTTTCTAGGGCTTTATATTTTTGGCCGACAGAGTGGATATATTGAGGCGCTAGCGATGGTGACCTTATTTAAGTATGGTGTTTGGGCTGTTGTGATGAATTTGCTTACGCTAATGATGGATGGCTCACTTTCACCACAATCATATATGTTAATTGTGTCACACGGAGCAATGGCTGTGCAAGGACTTCTCTATGCGCCGTTTTACCGATTCAAACTAAAGCATTTAGTCGTCGCTGGTCTTTGGACAATTCATAATGACATTATTGACTATGTTTTTGCTATGATGCCACACTATGGCTCACTTGATCAGTATCTGAGTGAAATTGGCTATTTCACGTTTTGGTTAAGTATCATTTCGATTGGTATAGCTTATTTATTAGTGATTAAAGAAAAAGTAACATTTAATTATAAGGAAAGCACGCCTTTTAACAGTTTCGAATAGGCTATAGCAAAAGGATGGGGAGGCCATTCAAATGCTTGAACAACTGCTAAAATTACTTCAGAGTAATTACTCATTATATGTTACTTTTACAGGATTAGAGTTTTGGAATGTTGCATTGGTCGTCTTTTTAATTATCTTGACTTGTTTAAGTTATGTGCTTGTTAGATTAATGAAAAAGATTATTCAGCAGATCGAAAAGAAGAGAATCAAGAAACGACTAATAGCATGGATAATTACTAAACTCACATAAAGGCAGAGTCTGATGTTTGTCAGACCCTGTCTTTTTTTGTACAATAATTTAAATAGTAGTTATAATAAGAATATGAATTAATTGATTGATCAAATTTTTCAGCAAAAAGTGAGGGTGACCGATGACTAATCTGATTGAAAGAGACATTAAGCAACTTCAAAAACGAGTTGATCAGTACATATCACAATTTGAGGAGGGTTATTTTAGCCCGCTTGCAATGATAGCCAGATTTACAGAAGAAGTGGGTGAACTTGCTCGCGAAGTTAATCATCATTATGGTGAAAAGCCCAAAAAAGCAACCGAAGCTGAAAATTCGATTGAAAATGAACTTGGAGACTTATTATTTGTTATGTTAACATTTGCAAATTCATTAAATATTGATTTAGCTGAAGCATTTGAACAATCAATGACTAAAATTGAAACACGAGATAAAGATCGCTGGACAAAAATAGAAACGGAGCGTGAAAATAATGAGTAAAATTAATATTGTTGTTGCTGGTGCAAGTGGTAAGATGGGGAGCGAAGCGTTAAGAATGATTGAACAGGAAGAAAAATATAACTTAGTAGGTTGTATTGATTTAAATCATACCGGTAAAAAAGTGAGTGAAGTTGAAGGCCTACCTAATTTAGATGCACTATTTTATAATGACATCAATCAATGTTTTGAAGCAATCGATGCGGATGTGCTCATCGATCTAACGAGCCCAAAAGTTGGCTATCAGCATACAAAGGCAGCGCTTTTACATGGTGTGCGACCTGTTGTAGGTACAACTGGCTTTTCGAATGAACAACTCGATGAATTAACAGAGCTTGCTAAAGAAAAACAAATCGGATGCATTATTGCACCAAACTTTGCGATGGGTGCAGTTCTGATGATGCAATTCTCAAGAATGGCGGCAAAATTTTTCCCGGATGTTGAAATCATTGAAAAACATCACGATCAGAAAGTTGATGCCCCTTCAGGAACCGCAATTAAAACAGCAGAATTAATTCAGGAAACTCGACAAGCAAAACAACAAGGTCATCCAGATGAGGAAGAACTTATTAAAGGTGCGCGCGGTGCTGATTTTGATGGGATGAAAATTCACAGTGTCCGTCTACCAGGATTAGTTGCCCATCAAGAAGTGACTTTTGCAGGTCCAGGTGAAAATTTAACAATTAAACATGACTCATATCACCGTGAATCATTTATGTCAGGTATCCGTTTCGCGGTCGATAAAGTTGTTGGTTTATCAGAATTAATTTATGGCTTAGAGCATTTAATGTTAGACTAAGAATGACAAAATAAATTTTACTACTGAGGGAGATCAATCAATATGAAAATTTCATTAATTGCACATGACAAAAAGAAAGAAGCAATGATTCAATTTGTAACTTCTTATCAACATATTTTAGAAAAACACGATTTATTTGCTACAGGTACAACGGGGAAAAAAATTGCGGAAGCAACTGGTTTAAATGTTTTTTGCTTTGAATCGGGACCTCTTGGTGGCGATCAGCAAATTGGTGCTAAAATCGCTGAAAATAAAATGGACTTAGTGATCTTTTTTAGAGATCCGCTAACAGCTCAACCACATGAGCCAGACATTAGTGCGTTGATGCGTCTATGTGACGTTTATCAAATCCCACTTGTAACGAACCTAGCTGGTGCAGAAGTGATGATACGAGCTTTAAAAGCTGGCTTCTTTGATTGGCGAAATATAGTCCGTGAAACTGACGATTAATTATGAATGAAGAAATTTTCAAGCCTGCTTTTGAAATTATTAAAACGATAAAAAAAGCAGGTTTTAAAGCCTACGTTGTCGGTGGAGCTGTTCGAGATTATTTATTGGATAAAGAGGTCAATGATATTGATATTGCAAGTTCAGCAACACCACAACAGATTCAAAAAATATTTGATCAAGTCATTCCTGTAGGGATAGAACATGGTACGGTAATTGTTCGCTATCAAAAAGAATCATATGAGGTAACGACTTTTAGGGCGGAACAAGGCTACTCTGACTTTCGCAGACCCGATCAAGTTATTTTTGTCAATTCAATTACGACTGATTTATCAAGACGTGATTTTACGATTAATGCGATCGCAATGACTGATAAAGGGCTCTTGATTGATCCTTTTAATGGCCAAGAAGACATAGCGAGTCAATTGATTCGAGCAGTCGGAGATCCTGTGCACCGGTTTACTGAAGATCCTTTAAGAATGCTCCGTGCAATTCGGTTTGTCAGTCAACTACAATTTAAACTTGATCCCGTGACATGGGATGAAATTAAAAATCATGCCATGTTAATTGAAAAGCTATCAATTGAAAGAATTACAATTGAAATTGAAAAACTTTTTCAAGGCCAAGCAGTTAAAGAGGCTGTAAATTATTGTGAACAGGCAAATTTATTTAAGCACTTACCAATTTTTAAATCGAACCAACCTTTAATTAGTAAACTACATCAGGTAAAACAACCGACTGCTGAACTGATTGATCTGTTTGCCTTTTTAACACTATCCACAGATGGAAAGATCACGATTGCTGATTGGTGTAAAGCTTATCGGTTGTCGAATAAAGCTAGACAGATTGGCGAATTACTCGTTGATCTCGTAGAGCTTTATCAACAAGAAAATTTAACGCATTCATTGGTTTATCAGCTACCTGAAGCTTTTGATCAGCGCTTTATTGCACTGGTCGATCGTTTATTACAACAGTCTATTGATCAACAAATAATTAAAGAAATCAGACAACAGTTGCCAATTAAACATCGTCGTGATCTTAAAATAAATGGACATGATTTACAAAAACTTTATCCAAATAAAACAAGAGGAAATTGGATTAGTAGCTATTTAACAAACATTGAGCAACAAATAATTGAAGGTCAGTTGATCAATGATTTTGACAAGATAAAGGAGTGGCTCTTATCGTGTCATCCATCCGAGAAAAATTAATTACGTTACTTTCAAATCAGTCAAATGCATTTGTTTCCGGTCAATGGCTGTCAGATCAATTAATGGTTTCTCGAACTGCTGTTTGGAAACAGATCAAGCAATTGGGGGAAGATGGTTATCAATTTGAATCGATTCCTAATAAAGGTTATCGGTTAATTCACCAACCTGATAAGGTTAGTGAAAATACAGTCTATTGGGGACTTACGACAAGCTGGCTTGGTAAACAGATTGAACATTATCCAGTACTTGATTCGACGCAAACATTGGCTTTAACTCGTGCACAAGAAGGATTTGAACAAGGCTTAGTGATCATTAGTGATAAGCAAAGAGCAGGCAAAGGAAGACGGATGCGAGAATGGCATTCAAATAATGATGACGGTATTTGGCTAAGTTTTATTTTAAGACCAGATTTAATTCCTGTTCAAGCACCTCAACTGACACTTTTAACAGCTACAGTTCTAGTCCAAGTGATTGAAAAAATTACATGTTTGAAGCCAAAGATTAAATGGCCCAATGATCTATTGATTAACAATAAAAAGTTAGCGGGAATTTTAACACAGGCACAAGCTGAACATGATCAGATCCATTATGCTGTGATTGGCATTGGTTTAAATGTTAACCAAACTAAATCAACGTTAACCGAAACGATCAAAGAACGTGCGACATCACTAAAGATTGAAACAAATCAATCTTTTTCAAAACAAGAGATCATTCAGATGATATTAAATCATTTTGAATCTAGTTATCAAACATACTTAACAGAAGGATTTAAGCCTATTAAACAAAAATGGCTTCAGTCTGCATACAGACTTGGTGATCAGCTGAATTATAAAGTTAATAATGTTAAAAAATCAGGTGTTTTTGTGGACTTGAGTGACGATGGTTGCTTAATTATCGAGAATGAGCAACAAAAGAGAGAGAAACTTTATACAGCCGAAATTGATTGGTTTTAAAGGAGGCATTTGATAATGAAAACAAAATTTGATTTTATGAAAATGAAGGAAATGAACGATAAGATTACAATGATAACAGCTTATGATTATCCTTCAGCAAAACTAAGTGAAGCTGCTAATATTGATATGATTCTTGTAGGAGATTCTTTAGGTATGGTTGTTTTAGGTTACGAGTCGACGGTAAAGGTAACACTTGATGAAATGATTCACCATGGGAAAGCAGTTCGTAGAGGGGCTAAAAATACTTTTGTTGTCGTCGATCTCCCATTTATGTCTTATCACATTTCATTAGAGGATACGTTAACTAATGCAAAACGAATTTTTCAAGAGACAGGAGCCCAAGCCTTAAAAGTTGAGGGTGGATCGAAAACAATCTTAACCGTGATTGAGAAGTTAACAGAAGCTGGCATCCCAGTTGTTGCTCATATCGGCTTAACGCCACAATCAGTTAATGTTCTTGGTGGGTTTAAGATTCAAGGTAAAGATCAAGAGAATGCTGAACGTTTAATTAAAGAAGCGCATGCCGTTGAACAAGCAGGAGCAATTAGCTGTGTTTTAGAGGGAATACCAAGTCAATTAGCCTCAGTAATCAGTAAGCAATTAACAATCCCAACGATAGGGATTGGAGCAAGTATAGACTGTGACGGTCAGGTGTTAGTTTATCATGATCTTTTATTATACGGTGTTGACCGTTTACCACGTTTTGCAAAAACATACGCTGATTTAAATCAAACGACTGTAGAAGCAATCAAGAGTTACGTTGATGATGTCAAAAGAGGTAACTTCCCAGGCGATGAACATACCTACGCGTTAGATCCCAATACAAAGTTAACTGAAGAATTGGGTGAATAAAATGAAAATTATTCGGTCAATTAAAGAAATAGAACTGGTAACATCAACGCTAAAAAGCAACAATCAAACAATTGGCTTTGTGCCAACAATGGGTTTTTTACATGAAGGACACTTAGCTTTAATCAAGGCAGCAAGAGAAGAAGTCGATCAAGTGGTGTTAAGTATTTTTGTTAACCCGCTTCAATTTGGAGAGAATGAGGACTTTGATCAGTACCCAAGAAATGAAGAAAACGATTTGCAACTAGCACTTGATCATGGTGTCGATTATGTCTTTATCCCAGAGATTGACGATATGTACCCACAACCGATTGGAATTTCAATGGCTGTCACTAAACGAATCGGTGTTTTATGTGATAGAAGCCGTCCAGGGCACTTTTCAGGTGTACTAACTGTTTTAACAAAACTATTTCATCTCATACAACCGGATTACTCCTATTTTGGTATGAAAGATGCGCAACAAATTGCGATTGTCGATCTTTTAATTAAAGATTTAAATTTTCCAATTCAATTGCGCATGATCCCGACAGTTAGAGAAGATGATGGTTTAGCTAAAAGTAGTCGGAATGTCAATCTATCGAAAACAGAACGTAAAGAATCTGCATCTTTATATCAGGCTCTGCTTCTTGGGAAACAAATGGTGATTGACGGTGAGCGTTCAACTGTTAAAATAGAAGAGGAAATTGTTCTCTTTTTAAACGATCACGTTTCTGGTAAAGTGGACTATGTTGAACTATTAAGTTTTCCGAAACTAGAACCGATTAGCTCTGACGATAGCCAAGTCATCATTGCATTAGCCGTTCAATTTCAAAAAACACGCCTAATCGATAACGTTATTTTTGATATATGATTGAGTTAAATATGAGCTAATTTAATAATGACGATTATTTTTTTAACAAACACCAGTGAGTACATTCCCGAATATATATTGTATTCGAATTGAAGATGAACCAACAAGTGATTGTAGCGGCGGGTGGCGACTCCTTGAAAATAAAGAGCG
>CAZONN010000056.1:1512-9319 GCA_964581235.1 uncultured Amphibacillus sp. | reverse complement strand
TTGAGGAAATGAAGCAAGATTTCCAAGGTTTTTATTCAGGTGTAAAAATGATTCTCAAGGCGAGAGAAGAAGGCAAGCTGAACCAAATCCATGGTGCTGTGATTGAATTACTGGATATTCCGGAGCGCTATGCTGTTGCACTTGAAACGGCTTTAGCGGCACAAGCACAACATGTTGTCGTTGACGATGAACAAGCTGGACGAGATGCGATTGCTTATTTAAAACAAAAAAATAATGGTCGTGCAACCTTTTTACCATTGGATGTAATTAAGGCGAAAAAGATTACAGCTCATTATTTAACGAAAGTGACAACACATCCAGGTTTTGTAGCAGTAGCAAGTGACGCGCCAAAAACAAATCCAACTTATCAAGTCATTGTTGATTATTTATTAGGTCACACAATTATTGCTGAAACTTTAAAGGATGCTAATGAAATTGCGCACTTGGCAGATCGTCGTTATAGAATTGTGACCTTAGATGGGGATATTGTTAACCCGGGCGGATCGATGACTGGTGGTGCCCGCAAATCAACAAATCAGAATTTTTTCACCCGTGATAAGGAACTTGAAAAACTAACAAAAAAGATCACTGAATTTACTAATCGAGCAAATACGTTCGAGCAAGAGATCGACGAACAATCGGAGCGTGTGATTCAGTTGAATCAAAAACTGGCAAAGTTAAACGAGCAAAGAGAAGTTGTTCAGCTGGATCTTCACGAAAATATTGGCGAGCAGCAAACGAATCAAGTTCGTCTGTCACATATTGAGAAACAATTAAAAATGGCCGAGCAAGATCAAGCACATAGAAGCTCTGAATATAACCGTATCGAACGAGAAAAGCAGATGGATGAAGAGCAGTTATTCAAACTTCAAGCTGATATTGAAGCCATTCAAATAGAAGTAGCTGAATTAACGAAAGAGCAAACTGACTTCGAAACTAATAAAGCTGCTTTACAAGCTGAATTACAGGCGCTGCGAGTCAAAAGCGCTGAAGAGAAAAAAGAGTTGTTGTATCAAACTGAAAAGGTCGAACAACAAGAAGCAAGATTAACTGAATTAAATCAGTCGATAGCAGAGCTTAAACAGGAACTTATTCAGATAAAAAGAGCAGAAGCTAGTGTCGAGTTTATTGCTGAGTTAGATCAGAAGATTCAAGTCAATCAAAGAGAAAAAGATGAAGTGACGCTTGAGATTCAAACGAGGCGTCAAGAGCGTCTGAACTTAATGCAACAATTGTCTGAGCGTGAGGCTAAGTACCGTACTTTACAATCGAAAAAGCAAGCCTTGACTGACCAAAGACAGCAACTAGAAGTCAAAGCAAACCGTTTAGATGTCGATTTAGAAAATCGTTTGGTCCAACTCCAAGAAGATTATCAAATTAGTTTTGAAAAAGCGAAACTAGACTATCAGAAATCTGATGATTTGAAGGCATTGAGACGTAAAGTTAAACTAATAAAGCGAACAATCGAAGAACTTGGAACTGTTAACTTAGGTGCAATCGATGAATATGAACGGATTTCAGAGCGTTATCAGTTTTTAACAACTCAAAAAGCTGATTTAGAAGATGCAAAAGAGACGTTATACGCAGTTATTTATGAAATGGATCAAGAGATGGAAGAACGTTTTGAAGCATCCTTTTCTAAAATAAAGGCTGAATTTACTGAGGTTTTTAGTCAGTTATTCGGCGGGGGACATGCTGAATTGTCATTAACAAATCCTGATGAACTTTTAACTACCGGAGTAGAAATTAAAGCTCAACCCCCGGGGAAAAAAGCCCAACAATTAGCACTGCTTTCAGGTGGTGAGCGTGCGTTAACTGCAATTGCATTATTATTTGCGATTCTTCGTGTTAGACCGGTACCATTTTGTGTCTTAGATGAGGTTGAAGCGGCATTAGACGAAGCAAACGTTGAACGCTTCAGTCGCTATTTAAAGACGTTCAGTAAAGAGACACAATTTATCGTCATTACACACCGGAAAGGTACAATGGAAGGTGCAGACGTCCTATATGGTGTCACAATGCAAGAATCTGGTGTATCAAGGTTTGTGTCTGTTAAACTAGAAGAAACAGATCAATTATTAGAAACAAAATCATAGAGGGTGAATAGTATGAGTTTTTTTAAAAAATTAAAAGAGAAATTTACGTCTACAAGCGAAAATAAAGAGTCATCACAAAAGTATCAATCAGGTCTAGAAAAAACACGGAAATCCTTTTCGTCAAAACTGAATGATTTAATGGCCCGTTACCGAAAAATAGACGAGGAGTTCTTTGAAGAGCTAGAAGAAGTGTTAATTTCAGCCGATGTTGGTGTCAACACGGTGATGGAGCTCGTTGAAGAGCTTGAAATGGAAGTTAAGCGACAAAATATTAAAGAATCAGATCAGCTAAAAGAAGTGATTTCAGAAAAGCTAGTCGCTATTTATATGGATGAAAATGAGTCGATTCCGACACTTAATCTTAAAGATGATGAACTGTCTGTTATTTTATTTGTTGGCGTCAACGGGGTTGGAAAAACAACAACGATTGGCAAGCTCGCACATAAATTAAAAGAAGAAGGTAAGAAAGTCATGTTAGTCGCTGGTGACACCTTTCGTGCCGGTGCAATTGAGCAATTGGAAGTTTGGGGTGAGCGCGTTGGAGTTGAAGTGATCAAGCAAAGCTCTGGAAGTGATCCAGCTGCTGTTGTTTATGATGGTGTGCAGGCAGCCAAGGCGCGTGGTGCTGATGTCTTAATTTGTGACACAGCAGGACGCTTACAAAACAAAGTTAATTTGATGAATGAACTAAGCAAGGTTAACCGTGTGATTGAACGTGAAATCCCTGGTGCACCTCATGAAGTTTTACTCGTATTAGATGCTACAACAGGTCAAAATGCGCTTAGCCAAGCAAAGGTTTTTTCAGAAGCAACAAATGTCTCTGGAATTGTCTTGACGAAACTTGATGGAACAGCAAAAGGTGGAATTGTATTGGCGATTCGTAAGGAATTAAATATTCCAGTTAAATTAGTTGGTTTGGGGGAACAGATGACTGACTTACAAGTTTTTGATCCCAATGCTTTTGTCTATGGTTTATTCTCAGATATGATCGATGAACAGATAGACTAATACTTGACAAAAGGTTTCAATTTCATCTAATATGCAAAATGTAAAGGTGCTTTACTTAACAAGGGGTGCTTTAAATGTTAGAGAAAACAACACAAGTCAATTTTTTGTTTGATTTTTATCAATCATTACTAACACCTAAGCAACGTGATTATATGGATCTTTATTATTTAGAAGATCTTTCATTGGGTGAAATTGCCAAGCAATTTAATGTTTCTAGACAAGCTGTTTATGATAATATTCGGCGTACAGAAGCTATGTTAAAAACATATGAAGAAAAACTTAAGTTACATGAGAAGTTTGTGAAAAGACAACAATTACTCAATGAGTTAACTGAGGTAGTACTCAAACAAGAAGAAAACAATATACTGCAAATAATTAACAGTATTAAAGAATTAGATTAGGAGGTATTCCTTAATGGCTTTTGAAGGATTAGCAGATCGTCTCCAAAGTACGATTAAAAAAATGACTGGTAAGGGAAAAGTATCTGAACAAGATGTTAAAGTCATGGCACGAGAAGTGCGTTTAGCATTACTCGAAGCGGACGTAAATTTTAAAGTAGTTAAAGAATTTGTAAATAAAATTCGTGAACGAGCCGTAGGTTCAGAGGTAATGGACAGCCTGACTCCTGGGCAACAAGTAATTAAAATAGTTAAGGAAGAATTGACCGCATTAATGGGTGGCGAGCAGAGTAAGATTGCGGTTGCAGATCGACCACCGACCGTTATTATGATGATTGGTTTGCAAGGTGCAGGTAAAACAACGACTACAGGTAAATTAGCGAATTTATTACGCAAAAAACATAATCGTAAACCGCTACTAGTTGCGGCTGATATTTATCGACCAGCAGCGATTGATCAGTTAAAAACAGTCGGTAAACAATTAGATATTCCTGTGTTTGAAAAAGGAACTGAGGCAAATCCAGTTGATATTGCAAAAGAAGCAATTGAATATGCCAAATCAGAACATTTAGATTATGTCATTATTGATACGGCAGGTCGTTTACATGTCGATACCGATTTAATGGATGAACTTAATCAAATCAAAGCAACCGTGTCACCTGATGAAATCTTTTTAGTAGTTGACTCGATGACTGGTCAAGATGCAGTTAATGTGGCTGAAAATTTTGATCAACAATTAGATGTGACAGGTGTTATCTTAACTAAATTAGACGGAGATACCCGTGGTGGAGCGGCCTTATCGATTAAGTCAGTTACGAATAAACCAATCAAATTTATTGGTGTCGGTGAAAAGCTCGATCAATTAGAAGACTTCCACCCAGAGCGTATGGCTTCTCGTATTCTTGGAATGGGTGATGTTTTAACGCTGATTGAAAAAGCTGAAGCTTCATTTGATGAAACAAAAGCTAAAGAATTAGAAGAAAAAATGCGTTCAGCTAGTTTTGATTTTAATGATTTCCTTGAGCAGATGGAGCAAGTGAAGAGTATGGGTCCGCTAGATGAGCTGTTGGGTATGATCCCTGGCGCCAACAAAATCAAGGGTCTTAAAAATGTTCAACTTGATGATAAACAGTTGGTTCATGTTGAGGCGATTATTAAATCAATGACGACGCAAGAGCGAGAAGATCCTAATTTGATGAATACAAGCCGTAAAAGAAGGATTGCAACTGGATCTGGTCGACCGATCTCTGAAGTCAATCGTCTCCTAAAACAATTTACTGAAATGCGAAAAATGATGAAACAAATGTCTGGAATGCAAGGCGGCAAAAAAGGAAAACGAAGAAAGGGATTTAATTTTCCGATGATGTAATGTAAAAACACTTTACAGACTAAAAATTTTCTGTTACAATCTTAAATTGTGAAGTTAAATAGTTAATGGAGGTGCAAAAAATGGCAGTTAAAATTCGTTTGAAACGTGTTGGTTCAAAACGCAACCCTTTCTATCGTGTTGTTGTAGCTGATTCACGTTCACCACGTGATGGACGTATTATTGAGCAAATTGGAACATACAATCCGGTAGTTGATCCGGTTGAAGTTAAATTAGATGAAGAAAAAGCATTAGACTGGATGACTAAAGGTGCGCAACCGAGTGATACAGTTCGTAATCTATTCTCTAATGAAGGCATCATGAAAAAGTTCCACGATCAGAAAAATCAATAATAAGGTAGCGTGATAACATGAAAGCCTTAATAACAACAATTATTCAACCACTGGTCGATCATCCTGAAGATGTGGCTGTAACTGAAAATGAAGAGTCGAACAAAATCGTTTATCATTTAACAGTGCATCCGGATGATGTCGGTAAAGTGATTGGAAAAAATGGCCGAATTGCTAAGTCGATTCGTACAGTTGTTTATGCGATCGGTTCTGATGTAAAAAAACGTATTTATCTGGACATAATGTAAAACAGGGGGAGTATGACTTTCCCTGTTTTTAATCTATTGAAGGGTAATTATTGTAGTTAATGAGTAAAGCAAACTTGCCGGTGATTTTCACTGCAGGTGGATGCTTTCCGCGGGCACGGCCTCAGCTAACTTTTGTAGCAAAAACCGCTACAAAAGTGGATCTTCGGACTCGTGCTATTCCCGCTGGAGTCACCACCTTCCGTTACAATCACCTAGTTTGAGTTTAAATTTTGAACAATAATTAATTTATTAATTCCGTCTATTAAGATTTCAACAACTAATGCTATTTTGAAACTAAAGCAATTAAATATCAATAAATAAAGTAGGTGAATTGTAATGGAATTTTTCAACGTGGGTAAAATTGTTAATACTCATGGCATTAAAGGAGAGGTTAAGGTTGTGCGTATTACCGATTTTGATCAGCGCTTTAAGCCAGGTAACCAACTCTACTTATTTTTGCCAAATCAAACTGAACCAATCAAACTAACGATTGAAAAGCATCGAAAGCACAAACAGTTTGATATGATTTTATTTAAAGGTTTTTATTCAATTAATGATGTTGAACACTTTAAACAAGGAACACTAAAAATAACAGCAGCAGATCAACATCCATTAGAAGAAGGTAGCTATTACTACCACGAAATTATTGGTTGTGAAGTAGAAACAACAGCTGGTGAACCACTTGGAACGATTACAGAAGTACTCGCACCAGGAGCAAATGATGTTTGGGTTGTTAAACAGAAAAATAAAAAAGATCTGTTAATCCCGTATATTGATGACATCGTCAAAACAGTCAATATTGAGCAAAAATTAGTGATTATTGAACCAATGGAAGGGTTGTTATCATAATGAAAATTGATGTTTTAACCTTATTCCCTGATATGTTAGCAGGCGTGATGGGTTCATCGATTATGAAAAAAGCTCAAGACCAAGGCGCAATTGATTATCAAGCAATCGATATAAGAAGTTATGCAGATAATAAGCATCAGAAAGTCGATGATTATCCGTATGGTGGCGGAGCTGGCATGGTGTTAATGCCCCAACCGATCTTTTCAGCTGTAGAAGCGGTTGAAAAAAACCCCAACAATCCACCCCGAGTGATTTTAATGTGTCCTCAAGGCGAACGCTATAATCAAAAAAAAGCTGAGAGCCTTGCAAAAGAAGAACATTTAATTTTTATCTGTGGTCATTATGAAGGTTATGACGAACGCATTCGTGAACATTTAGTGACTGATGAAATATCGATTGGTGATTTTATTTTAACTGGTGGAGAAATTGGTGCAATGGCAGTCATTGATAGTGTTGTTCGTCTATTACCCGACGTATTAGGTAATGATGAATCAGCAGTCGAGGATTCATTTTCGACTGGCTTACTAGAACACCCTCACTATACTAGACCAGCTGAGTTTAAAGGGTACCATGTACCAGAAGTGTTACGCTCAGGCCATCATAAAAACATTACTGACTGGCGTAAAAAAGAATCGTTAAAAAGAACAAAACAACGTCGACCAGATCTATTGGAGAACTATCCACTAACAGATGAAGAGATAGAATGGTTAAAAGGAATTGAATAATATAGAGATTAAGCTTGTAAATGCTCATTTAATATGATATATTTACTTTCGGACAAAAGGAAAACCTTTTGTATAAAACGGTGTTCCGCTGACATGATTAAATGAGTCAAGAGCATTAGTTGAGAAGGAGTGTATACACATGCAACAATTAATTGCAGACATTACAAAAGACCAACTTCGTACAGACCATCCTGAGTTTCGTCCAGGAGATACGGTAAAGGTTCACGTTAAAGTTGTTGAAGGTGAGCGCGAACGTATTCAGTTGTTTGAAGGTGTAGTCATTAAACGCCAAAACGGTGGTATTAGTGAAACATTTACTGTACGTAAGATTTCTTATGGTGTTGGGGTTGAGCGTACTTTTCCAGTACATTCACCACGCGTAGCTCAAATTGAAGTTACTCGCCACGGTAAAGTTCGTCGTGCCAAGCTATATTACTTACGTGATCGTCGTGGTAAATCGGCACGTATTAAAGAAAAACGTCTATAAAAGAAGACAAAGGAGCTTGATTATATCAAGCTCCTTTTTTCAATCTATGGTAAAATATAAATGAGAACTTATTTTGTTTGAAATTAATAATAATATTAACGTTGGATGATGGTGGTGTAGTGATGAAAGAGAATGAACAAAGTGAATGGATCAGCTGGCTGAAAGCATTAATTATTGCTCTGTTTTTAGTCTGGCTCGTAAGAACTTTTTTAATTATACCAATTGAAGTTGACGGTCCATCAATGGAACCAACCTTAAATAATTCAGATTATTTAATCGC
>CAZONN010000056.1:0-1412 GCA_964581235.1 uncultured Amphibacillus sp. | reverse complement strand
CAATGGTTTCCAGGCCATATGGCCAAAGCGAGAAGAGAAGTACAAGAAAAATTAAAGCTTGTTGATTTTGTAATTGAATTAGTTGATGCACGTGCGCCGTTAGCATCACAAAACCCAATGCTACAACAAATTCTGCAACAAAAACCAAAAATGCAAGTATTAATGAAAAAGGATTTAGCTGATCCAGAAGTTACGCAAAAGTGGCTTGAAAAATTACAGCTAGAAAATATTGAGGCGGTTGCGGTCGATGTCCAAAATCGTCAAGATATTCAAAGAGTGATTGAAACAGCAAAGAAAATGACTGCTGAGAAAATGGCTAAATTAAAAACAAGAGGGGTTCGACCTCGAGCTGGGCGAGCAATGATTATTGGAATTCCGAATGTCGGTAAATCAACGTTAATCAATCGTTTAGCAAATAAAAAGGTTGCAAAAACAGGAGATCGACCTGGGATTACGACCGCGCAACAATGGATAAAAATTAAAAGGGATTTTGAATTATTGGATACACCGGGAATTCTGTGGCCAAAATTTGAAGATCAACAAATCGGTTATCGTTTAGCTGCAATCGGTACAATTAAGGATCAAATTCTTTCAATCGAGGCCATTACTCGCTTTACATTGAAATTTATCCAAGAGAACTATCCGCAATTATTATTAGAAAGATATCAGTTAACAGATATTGAAGCTGATTATGAACAAATCATTGAGCAAATTGGTCGACAAAGAGGAGCATTAGCACCAGGTGGTGCAGTTGATACTGGGAAGACCGCAGAATTATTTATTCGTGACTACAGGACAGGAAAAGTTGGTCCAATCACATTAGAACAACCAGATATTTAATGAATAAAAAGCGCAAATTGAGTTGATTTGCGTTTTTTTACTGGCTAAAATAATTTAATAATATGTCGATAGTATTGATAACAGTAAATAAGGAGTTTTTAAATGATAAAAAAACATTCCATAGCAGAAATTAAACAAATATTGAGTCAAGATCAAGTCACGGATGAAATAATTGAATCATTAAAATTAGATTCGCGCAAAGGTGTTCAACAGGCGCTTCACGTTTATCATAACCAACAAGCAAAACGAGAACTTTTATACAAACAGTTTCAAGAGATGAAAAAGTATGAAGAAATGCATTTCCAGCAAGGTAAACAATTTATCGCCGGTATTGATGAGGTTGGCAGGGGACCATTAGCGGGTCCTGTTGTTGCAGCGGCAGTAATTTTGCCTAAAAACTTCAATTTAATTGGACTGACAGATTCAAAAAAATTATCAATTAAACAACGCGAAGAATATGCAGAAATAATCAAACAAGAGGCAATTGCTATCGGTATTGGAGAAATTAGTCCTCAAATCATTGATCAAGAAAATATTTATCAAGCATCAATCTTAGCGATGGAGGAAGCTGT
>CAZONN010000055.1:0-9356 GCA_964581235.1 uncultured Amphibacillus sp. | reverse complement strand
ACACTTCCCTTTGATCATGATGTTTGAGGATGATTCGTTTAAAGATATTTGTTTCCATAAATATAAAAGCAAGATAACTCAATAAATTGTGATAGACGCCAGAGTAAAATACTACTAAATAGAGCTAACGTAATATCTAAACCTAGCGATAAAGATACTGACGTAAATATGTCTTTGATTGTCATCGCATCTTGAAAACGAGTAATAATATCCCCGATCTTACGTGAGCCAAAAAAACTATATGGTAGATGAATAATATGATTGTAATAACCCATCATCACTGGTATATCAATTTTTCTCGATAAGAATAGTAGAATATGCTGACGAAAATATGAAACTAAGTTTTGGACTAAACTAACTAAAGCAAAGACAATTAGAAAAACATAGAGACTTCTTTTTAATTGATAAGGAATAATCTCGTCCATAATGATTTTCGAGAAAAAGCTTGAAAAAATCCCTAACGCAGTCAGTAACACAGATGCAAGAATGATCACACCCATCAGCTTTTTCTGTGGCAAGATCAGTTGAACGAATAGTTCAAACATTCCTTTATCTTTCATCTTCATCATTTCAAATTCAGTCGTTGGCACCATAAAGATCATTACACCAGAAAATTGCTCGGCAAATTCAGCTTTATCTTTTCTTTCAATCCCTTTAGCTGGATCAGCAATAATCATTTGATCTTTTTTGGTCACCTTATGTATCACAACAAAATGATTGAGCCCTTCTTCTGTTTGGATTTGAGCAATCGCTGGGTAAGTTAAATCAGGAGTCATTTGCTCGACTGTCGTTCGAATGGCTTTTGCATTAAAATTTAGTTTTTCTAAACCATCCATAATCCCTTTCACCGTTGTTCCATACGCATCAGTACCAATAATTTCACGGATCTTCATAATTGTTGATTCTTTTTTGTACCGTAGCATAACTGTTGATACTACAGCTGCCGCACAATCTGAAGCATCATGTTGCATCGTGCACGGCCATTTTTTAAATCGCAATGGATAACCTCCTGTCTTTTAAACTAGATAACTTTGAATAATAAGATGAATCATTAGCGATAGATGATATTATTTAATTAAGTAATTAACATGATATAAAATAGATATATTTAACTACTAAACTTTAAATTACCACCAAATAAAGTTAAGTCAATAGTTTTTTCAGAAAAATCAGAATTAATTCCAATTTTATTCATAGAGTTAAATTATAGTGTGACTTTTAATCATTCACTCTGTTTACTGTATAAATGCAGTAATATTTTCAAGAACAACATAAAACCAGATAACTACAAATAATCATTCAGTTCCATCTCGATCAAAAATAACTAGACTTCCATAAAATTATAATGATTTTTTAACAACACACTTGTTTCACTGTATAATTACAGTAAAATATTTTCCCCACCAAAAAAACTCACATCCCAAACGGAATGTGAGTTTTTATTAATCTAACAATGATAATCTGACTGTATTCGATCGTGTGCCTGTTTGATCGGTCAATGGGTTGTATGGCACGATGTAGTAGGTACCTTGATCAAAAATCGACATCTCCGATAAAGTAAATTCGCCTGCTCCGACGACGCGTCCGAGATATTGATCAGCACCTTCTGATTCTGTCACTTGATAGATATGATAAACAACACGTTCATCAGCTGACGGTGTCCAAGTAAGTTCGCCACGCAATAAGCGCCAGCCACCAAATCCAAATGAGGCTTCTAGGTCATTGATCACAGGTAACTCGATTGGTTTTGGTAACTCTTCCACATGATCGGGTCGAGTAAACGATTCCGACAGTGGTTGCGCACGATCAATTTCCGTCAAAATCGCTTTTGTTAATTCAGTTGGTGCTGAGCTTCCGACTGTTAAATAATGATCGGCATCACTAACATCATAGCCGATCCATAAAGACGTGACATACTCCGGTGTAATGCCGGCAAACCAACTATCTTTCACATAACCTGATGCATGTGGGTGTTGGGTTGTACCTGTTTTTCCTGCGAGTGCTTTTCCGTACTCCCCTGCTTGCCCCGTTCCTTCATCAATGACATTTTCGAGCATACGTAACATGTACCAAGCAGCTTGTTCATCAAATACTTGATTTGTGGTAGGGCTAGCTTCGGCAACAACTCGGCCATGACGATCAGTAATTTTTGCAATCGTATGTGCTTGAATCCATTCACCATCGTGAATAAACGTCCGATAACCTTCTGCAATTTGTAGGGGGGTGAGACCATGCTCTAGTCCGCCTAGTCCAAGTGCTAATCCATCATCAAGCAAAATCATCTGCATTTTTTCCAAGTAATTCTTACTTGTGGATATCCCAAGTTGATCTAACAACCAGACTGTTGATGTGTTTTTTGAAACCGTTACGGCATCATACATTGGCACTTCACCTGCATATTTGCCATCATAATTTCTAACTTGGTAACCATCGTAATCACGTTCAGTATCATCTAATAAATCATATGAGCCGTAACCTTCTGACAGTGCTGGAGCAAAGACCGCCAGTGGTTTGATTACTGACCCTGGTTGGCGCTCAACCTCTACTCGGTGTAAGTCACCAATTGAATAGTCCCTGCCACCAAGTGCCGCTCGTAATTGACCTGTTTCCTGATCAAGCAAAGTAAAAGCGGTCTCAATATTATCCACTGAACCTTGAAAAAATTGATCATTCTGGATCTGCTCGTACGCGATTTTTTGAATCGTTGGATCGAGATAGACTGTGACCTGATAGCCTCCACGTTGTAATTCCGCACGAGATATTTGATAAAGTGTTTCCGCTTCACGAATCACAAGTTCTAAGTAATCATCTATCCAAGCTTCATTTCGATTAATTGGCTCAACAACGGTTGAGGTTTGGCCTTGAAGGCTTAACATTTCTTCTGTATCTAGATAACCCGCCCGATTCATTTGATTGAGCACTAAATTTCGTCTACCTATTGCGCGCTCTGCATCGACATGTGGTGAGTAATAACTTGGTGCATTAATCATCCCTGCCAAAAGTGCCCCTTCGGTAATCGTCAATTCACTGACATCTTTAGCAAAGAAATAATCAGCAGCTGTTCCAACTCCATGCACTCCATGACCAAAATAAACTTGATTTAAATACAGCTCTAATAAATCATTTTTCGTATAATGCCGTTCTAAATAAATTGATGCCATCACTTCTTGCGTTTTGCGCATCCATGATTTTTCATTCGTTAAAAAGAGGTTTTTAGCTAATTGTTGTGTGATCGTACTCGCACCCTCGACTTTATCAAGAGCGATTAGATCGCGATAAACTGCCCGTACAACACTTCTAAAATCAATTCCGGCATGTGAATAAAACCGTTGATCTTCAATCGCGATAAATGCTTCTTGTACATGAACTGGTATCTCTTTTAATTGAACAAGTTGGCGATTTTCTTGATAGAGTCTACCTGCATAGTCACCGTCCTCAGTCACAACTTGAGTTGTCGCAGGTAAAATCAGTGCCGTTTCATCGACAATGAACCGGCCACCATAGATGATGAAGAAAAAGCCAACGAGACTTAATGACAGAAATGATCCAATCAGTAAAATAGGCCACTTAATCCAGCTCTGATTGATAAACTTCCAGGTTTTAGCTAGATATTCTTTTATTTTTTCCACAAAAAAATCACCTCACAATCCGATCAAATCCTTAATTACTAACACATTATACGTCAAAATTAGCCAAAGCTAAAGATTAACGGATTATCGTGTTGAAGGTTGATCAACTATGGGGTGAATTTTTTACAATAAATGATGACGGTGGGCGTAAACCGCTGCTTGTGTTCGGTCATGGACTTCTAATTTTCTTAAAATATTACTGACATGTGTTTTTACCGTTTTAATCCCGATAAACAGTTGATCGGCGATTTCCTGATTCGTTGCGCCATTTGCAAGGCAAATTAAAACTTCGAGCTCGCGATCGGTTAATTGATCATGTAGTGTCGCTTGTTTGCCTTGAAAGCGTGTCATCACCTTATGAGCAACTTTCGGTTCAATCACATTTTCACCATGATGGGCT
Source organism: uncultured Amphibacillus sp. (assembly GCA_964581235.1). Classification (GTDB taxonomy): domain Bacteria; phylum Bacillota; class Bacilli; order Bacillales; family Amphibacillaceae; genus Amphibacillus. Next base: position 5,327 of record CAZONN010000055.1, on the reverse strand, counting down.
TTTTTAATCGCACTAACAATCTCCTCGGCCGATGCCGTTTTAAGTAAATAGCTAAATGCACCCGCTTCAAGGACCGGAAAGATCTGTTTGTCATCGTAATAACTCGTTAAGACAATCACTTTGCAGTCAGGAATCACTTCTTTAATCCGCTTTGTCGCTTCAATTCCGTTGCCGTTGTCCATAATTAAATCCATTAAGACAACATCTGGCTTTTCTTTCAAAACAACTTTGACGCCTTCTTCACCACTACTCGCCTCGCCAATCACTTGAAAATCTTCTTCAGTTTCTAAATAAGCAATGACACCTTTTCTGACAACATCATGGTCGTCAACAACAACGATGCGTATCATTCTTCCGTCTCCTGTCTAGGAAATGGAACACGAATATCCATGTATGTTCCGATCCCTTTCTTTGTCCGTAAATTAAACTGACCACCGATTTCCTCACTTCGTTCACGCATTGTTTTCAATCCGTAAGATGTTTTCTTTTGGTCAGCCTGTTCCCAATCAAAACCATCACCGTTATCAGCAACATGAACAAATAAATGATCTTGCTCATGTCTGAGGATAATTTTTACATCTTCAGCATCCGCATGCCGTAAAGTATTTGATAAGGCTTCCTGGATAATTCTAAAAATATGTTCCTCTGTAAAGCGAGGCAATTGCTCGATTTGATCAATTTTCACTTCAAAATTAATTGCACTTTTTGTTTTTAATTCAGCAATTAAATTATGAATCCCATCTTTTAACGATTGATCCGATAGATGAATTGGTCGCAAATGAAGCAGAAGTGCACGCATTTCTGTTTGTGCCTTCATGGCTGTTTCTGCTAGGTCTTCAACTTGTTTTTGCGCTTTCTCTGGATTCATTTGCACCGTTCGAACAACCGCCTTAGACATCATCGCCAAAGCAAAAAGCTGTTGACTAACGGAATCGTGCAAGTCACGTGCTAACCGTTGTCGCTCTTCAATCGTGGCAATTTTATGTGCTCTTTCAGCATAAGCTGCTTTTTCATCAGCCATTCGTTGTAAGTAATGAACTTGGTCACCAAGTTTTTTCGCTAAATCATTCAATTCAACTCCGATTCGTGAGACCTCTCCCTCTTCTACAAACCGAAAACGCGTGTGATAATTACCGCGTGACAGTTGCATAATCATCACCGATAAATCATCAAATTGAATTTTCATTTTACTACTCGAACGGAATCCAATCATAATTGCTATGATTGAACCGATCAGAAAGTGAACAACTGAAAATATCATAACGGTTATTTGGTTTAACCAAACGGAATCAACAATTAAATCGATGATCGTTAAGCCAATAAACACAGCTAACGTCAGAAAAACAACCGTTGTCAATTGAGATTGAATATAAGAATAACGAATTGAATTTAGCTTTTTGAACAAGTCGATCACCTTCCTTAAATTTGATCAACTCTGATCGAACCCGCATTTAACTTTAAATTAAATGTTAATTTACGTGTTGCTTCTCCATAACCTGGTGTTTCATACATTAATGTACGCTTAACCCCTTGTGACGTTTTATCTAACACAAAAACCTCACCAGCATGCACTGTTGCACGCACCGAAAAATCAACATGCTCAGGCAAAATAATCTTGATATCGCCAGCTAAGCCATGAATCGTAATCGGCGTATCCTGATCTGGTATAAATGCTTTAGTAAAATCCATCGTATGATTACCAACAATATTCCAAATATTCGTTGGTTCAACCTTCCAATTTGTTTTACTATAGTCAGAATCATCAATCACAACATGTTCACGGTCATTATTTTTATCAACATTCATTTTTGGATCATTTGATTCGTAAAAAATTTTCATCCGACGTTTGCGTGGGATTCCTAAATAGCTTAAGCCAATGAATACGAGAATTAATGGCCATAATTTATAAACATCTCCAAATAAAAATGTTATATAATTAAATCGATCAAGCAACAATAGTGAACCAAAAATAATTAAAAATAGTGGTACCCAGATACCATTTAACCCTTTGAAACTCTTATACAACCAATTAAATCCGACTAAAATGAAGAAAGTTGGATAAATATAGGGCCACCAATCACCTATTGACCATTTTGCTAGACCAAGATTTTCTAAGACAAGAATAACACCTAATAAAATAATCGCCATCGCAATAATACTGCGAAAGAAACGATTTTTCATCTTAACTCACCCTTTCTCTGATCGTTTTCTAATTTTTTTTTACAACTATATCTCTATTATACAGTTAATATTAAAATGTGAAACAATCTAGAGCATGGTTTTTCCTCAGTCTTAAGGATGAGTTTATCTTGCTTTGCGCTGATTTGGTGTTGAAACCTTCACGATAAAAAACGATTCACGATATATTTTTGGCGTTTGTGAATCGTTCAGTATGGTTAGGTAATCTTTTTCATGACATAGATTCGGCTAAAGCCAACAATAAAAACAATTCCTAATATTAGTACCGATCCTGTCTGCCAAAGATCTGTCGTTAACAAACTGACAAGTGTAAAAACAATCAGTTGTAGCGCGAGTAGCTGTTCAATTAATTTAATGATCGCATCCTTCCGATCAGTCGATCTAATTGGGTAGAGGTCACCCCAAATTTGAGTCCGATGGTGGTACCATAGCGGGATTAATTGAATACCCGTGACAAATAGAAATAGAATACTGACAACTAACACGATTAAAATATGATCAAAATAAGCAATTAATAGCAAACCAATCAATGTTAGACGAAAATATAGACCCAAATAATCTGCTGATCGAATAAATGTCATTCGGTACAAAAATGTGTAACTATTTTTTTGCTCGAAAGGAATCATTTTCGTCAACCATCCTACTAACAAGTGGCGCTTTTTGATTGATGATTTAAAATGCGGGACATCGGTAAACATACTAGCTAGACGGTAAAAACTCTGCATCCGTCGCTCGTCTTTTTCCACGATTTGATCCCATGCTAAAGCAAATCGGTGACTATAGTAGTAAAGGTAGATGAACAAACCGATTAACCCGACTGCGATTAAGCTTGCTAGCAACAGCTGGCTATTGATAAAACTATAAAAGAAAATAAGTTGCAACAAAAAGCGAAGCAGTTTTTCACCGCGCTGAATCGCTCGATCTCTTACGCGCAACATCCACCAATTCAGCAAAAAGTGCCATGCTTTAAAAAAGACAAGCATTAACAGCAACAATTGGTAGCTTTGGGACAAGTCACTTGCCAGGTAAAGTGGCGATAAAGCAGCTGCAACAAGTGCGACGAGATATAGTTGTGTTAAAAAGCTATACCATAAAGTCAGATTAAAATAAGGGGTTAATTTTTTTTCAGCAGGAAAGAGAAAGATTAAGTCCGCTTCTTTTAATAAATTTTGAATTGGATTATAAAAGGAAACAAGCGCAAATAATAGACTGACAATCCAGTCTGTCGGGAAATTAGCTGGTAACTCTGTTAAAAATTGTTGATAAAAGACTGCTCCTGCCCCGATCAAAAATAGCATCGCAACTGCTAAATGGCCATTTAAAATATATTGCAGATAACGAACCGTTTCTTTGAGATGGGCGCTAAATCGCTTCTTAAATAATTGTTTACTATCCATTGATTAACCTTCCTTTGTCAGTTGCAAATAGAGATCATCTAGCGTACTCGCCGGCATCTTAAATTGAGTCCGCAACTCGTCAATCGTTCCTGATGCGCGGATTTGCCCTTCGTGTAAAATCACAAACCGATCACAGTAACGCTCAGCCGTCGCTAGAATATGTGTTGACATCAAAATCCCGGCACCACGCTCTTTTACCTCAATCATTCGCTCTAATAGCGCCTGAATTGCCAGTGGATCGAGTCCAACAAATGGTTCGTCGATAATATACAGTGGTGGATCGATTAAGAAGGCACACATGATCATTACCTTCTGTTTCATCCCTTTTGAAAAATGAATTGGGAACCAATTGATTTGTTTTTCGAGACGAAATGTCTTTAATAACTTTGGCAGTCGTTCCTCAAATGTCTTTTGATCGAGATCATAAGCCATTGCCGTCAATTTTAAGTGCTCGTACAAATTTAATTCTTCATATAATAGTGGTGTCTCGGGTATGTAACCGAATTGTTTTCGGAAAAGCTCTGTATCTGATTGATTTCTGTAACCCGATAAGCTTATCTCACCTTCACGTGGTTCCATTAAACCAATAATGTGTTTAATTGTCGTGCTTTTTCCTGCCCCATTTAAGCCAATCAAACCAATAATCTCACCTGGTTTAACATCAAATGAGATGCCATGGAGCACATTTTTATGCGTATACCCGCCTTTTAAATTCTCAATTTGTAATAAGTTGGACATAACTGTCCCTCCTCGCATATGGTTAAACAATTTTTCATAAAAAGCTCTTTCTATTGTATATAAATTTTACCATTAATAAGTCTGAATGCAAATCAGAGATGTTGTCGTTTTTTTGCTAAGTTGGGCGAATTAATGATAAGATGGTGACAAATTAAAAAAGGAGTGAATTTGATGTCAGCTGATCAAAACTGTCTTTTTTGTAAAATTATCGCTGGTGAAATTCCATCTGCAAAGGTGTATGAGGATGAGGATGTCTATGCATTTCTCGATATCAGTCAAGTGACGAAGGGTCATACGCTTGTTATTCCGAAAGCTCATGCGAAAGATATATATGAGACGAGTGAGGAAGTAGCGAGTCAATTGTTCGCTCGGGTACCTAAAATTAGTCAGGCGATTGAGAAGAGTTTTCATCCTAAAGGGATTAATATTTTGAGTAATACAGGTGAGGCTGCGGGTCAATCGGTTTTTCATCTTCATTTACATTTAATCCCTCGTTATGATCAAACGGATGGTTTTCAACCGAACTGGGTGACGCACAATGATGATTATAGTAATCAGGACTTGGCTGAAATCGCAAGTGTGATTTCTCAGAATATTTAGGATTTACTTTTTTGATTAATGTGGTATAATTGAAAAAACCTCGTATTTGGCAATGAGTGCACAAATGGGGGTTAAAAAAGAGCTTAGTTGAGGAGAGATGAGATTGAGAACGAAAGATTTAGTTTTATTAGCATTATTTATGGGGATCGGGGCAGTTTTACACTTGATTTCACCACCAATTTTATTTGGGATGAAACCTGATATTATGTTACCAATGATGTTTTTAGGGATAATGTTATTTCCAAAAGTCAATTATGTCGTTGTTGTTAGTTTAGCTACAGGTGTGATTTCGGCACTAACAACAGGCGCGCCTGGTGGGCAAATATCAAATCTAGTAGAAAAGCCGATTACCGCATTTATCTTTTTTGGTTTATTACTAATCATTCCGAAGCA
>CAZONN010000054.1:0-9490 GCA_964581235.1 uncultured Amphibacillus sp. | reverse complement strand
CTACTTCCCGAGTATTTTCATTTTTATCTTAATTATGGTTCAATGGGAGCGTGCACTGTTGAATAGCTTTGTTCTGTTCACTTTCCTTTTTTGGGAGAACCGCTTAGAATGGAAACGACGGCTTTATGTTTATCAACGTTTTTTATTAGCAAGAATGAATCAGCGTGTGAGACGTAAAAAAATGATGCCGTTAACGTTTTTGAGTCAAGTTGAATTGAAAACTGTCTTTGAGCATTTTTATTTCAATCGGTTCCATCCGATTTTAATTCGGGACAAGCAACTGATTACAAGTGAAATGGATTGTTTAGATTACTATTTTAATCAAGGGCAGTATCAGGCAACATTAGCTGACTTAACGAAGCAAACAATGAAATGAGGATTTGACCATGCTTGAGCTAATTTTATTAACAAGAGCGACTGAAAAAATTGGTGTTGTTAAAAAGAATCAGCAAGTGATTGAATTAGCTTTTGATCGACCTGATCAGAATCAACAAGTTGAATCGATTTTTTTAGGAAAGGTGATCACAGTTGATCAGGGGTTGCAAGCAGCCTTTGTCGATATTGGCCAAGATCAGCTTGCTTATCTAGAGAGAAAAGAAATTCCGAAATTCAGAAAAGATCAGTCGAAATCGATTGAATCATTGCTTTACGAGGGTCAATCGATTATTGTCCAGATTACGAAGGATGCCTATCAAGATAAGGGTGCACGGTTGACGATGAATTTGACGATTGCAAATCATGCTTTAGTCTATTTGCCATACGGAAATTACTTAGCCGTCTCAAAAAAGATTGATCAAGAACAGGCTCAGTTTTTTAAAGAGGAATTGAGAGTCTTGTGTGAGGACGACGAAGGACTGATTGTACGAACGTCAGCAGAAAAGTACACACTTGATCAACTGGCAGAAGAGATCAGCCAGCTACGGAACGTTTGGCAGGAGCTATTTGCGCGCGCTAAAAAAAGCCAAGCACCGAGTTTACTCCATCAGGATCATTTAATTACTGATCGTTTAGTTAGACGGTTTCCCTTTGACCAGATCAAACAAATATACATTGATCAAGCGTCTGTGGCGAATCGAATGAAAGCACGTTACCCTGAGCTTGAGGCTAAGATCAGCTGGGAAAAACAGCTTGATCGATTTTTACCCGCCCCGATTGATGAGCTCGTTCAGTCGGTGATTCAACCCGAGGTGATTTGCGATTCTGGTGTGACGTTAATGATTGATCATACAGAAGCAATGACTGTGATCGATGTTAACTCATCCGGGTTTACTGGGAAAATGAATCAGCATCAGTTCGCCTATAAAGTGAATCAGATTGCGCTTAGAGAAATCGCTCAGCAAATTAGACTTCGAAATCTGTCTGGAATGATTGTGGTTGATTTTTTAAGAATGAGAGATCGAAAACATAAAGCGGCAATTGTGAATCAATTCGAACAGTTGGTATCGTCAGATCCTGTTCGGACTCAGATTTATGGCTTCACGTCGTTAGGATTATTTGAGTTGACTCGTAAACGTGAATCACCTGCACATTACTTAAGTTTAGCTGAGCATGCACTGACAAGCAGATCATTATCGCTTGAGAGCAAGGTATATGCTTTAGAGCGGGAACTGATTGCTAGTAGTGATGAAGCGGTTGTTGTTGAAGTAACAAGTCATTTCAGGAAAGTGTGGGATGAATGGATCGACCCTGAATTCTTTAATCAGCACGTCCAAACTGAGGTGAATTTTTTAGAAACAAAAGGGGTTTCAGATTATCATCTTAAGCGGTCGGGATCGGCGGAGTTGATTTGTGAATTTCTCTCTGAAAATAGAAAACTTATAGTTGACAAGCTGAATTAGAACGTGGTATTATCTTAATGTTATCCAAGGCAAGTAGCACCCGTTGCTACAACCGCACAGATCAGGTTTTAAGCGCTGTTTGCACCTGTGATGGCGAGTCTTAGTTATTATAGGGAGGTGCATTAGATGTACGCAATTATTGAAACTGGTGGTAAACAAGTTCGTGTTGAAGAAGGTCAAGAAATCTATGTAGAGAAATTGGCTGCTGAAGCTGGCGATTCTGTTACGTTTGACAAGGTTCTTTTTGTAGGTGGTGACGACGTTAAAGTTGGCGCGCCATTTGTTGAGGGAGTTACAGTAACAGGTAAAGTTGAAAAACAAGGACGTCAGAAGAAGATTACGGTTATTAAGTTTAAGCGCCGTAAGAACTATTTACGCAAACAAGGTCACCGTCAACCATACACTAAAGTGACGATTGAAAAAATCAACGCATAAGGTTGATTCGAATGATTAAAGTGAAAATTAATCGAAATGATTTTGGAAATATTATCGCTTTTGAACTGGATGGCCATGCCGATAGCGGACCTTATGGTTATGATTTGGTCTGTGCAGCCGTTTCTGCGGTTGCTTTTGGAATGACTAATGCAGTGATTGAGCTAACTGAGATCGAGCCTATAATTGATCAAGGCGGTCAAGGTGGTTATTTGAAAGTTGTTCTTCCTGATGGGTTATCGGATCAAGTGCTTGAAAAAGCGGGTCTGTTGCTTGAGGGAATGTTAACGAGCTTAAAAACCATTGAACGTGATTATGGTCAATATATATCCATCTCTGAAAAATAGGGAGGTGCAATTCAATGTTACGTTTAAATTTACAATTCTTCGCATCGAAAAAGGGTGCTGGTAGTACGAGAAACGGTCGTGACTCACGTTCACAGCGTTTAGGCGCAAAGCGTGCTGATGGCCAACTTGTTACAGGTGGATCAATCCTTTACCGTCAACGTGGTACGAAAATTTTCGCGGGTACTAACGTAGGTCTTGGTAGAGATCATACATTGTATGCAAAAACTGATGGTATCGTACGTTTTGAGCGTGTAGGGCGTAATCGCAAACGCGTAAGTGTGTACCCAGTAGCACAAGAAGCATAATTTTTAAATTGAAAGCTTACCTTTAAAAGATTCGTCTTTAGAGGTAAGTTTTTTTGTTGGCTAGTTATCTGTTAAAATTGCCCTGTCGCGTCCAAAAATGTGCTAGTAAGGTAACGATTAAGCGTTAAGCACTGATCAAATAAAAATAAATTTGTACGTGCATTGATTTATTTGCTATAATTTGTTTATTAAACCGTAGGTGGTGCGGACAATGAACGAGCAGGAAGCAATCGAGTTATTAAAACATTATCGACATCGATATGCGAATTATTTACAGTTAGTGATTAGCTATGCTCAGCTTGGTAAGCTAGATGTTGTGCAGGCAAAGGCAGCGGAATTGATTGAAATAATGAACCAAGATCAGTTGTTTCATAATATGCCATTGCCAAAGACAATTATTACGTTAATGCAGTTGAATGATGCGAAAGATGGGATAGAATGGACACCTATCATTGATCTTGAAGAAGGGACAGCAGTTGATGATCTGGTTGTGGCAGAGGTCATTCGCGCTATTCATCAACAGATTGTCGAACAATCAATGAATTTATCACTTTATCATGGTACAATAACATTTCAACAGAAGAAATCCGAGCCGTTTAAGCTTTTGTTTACTTGTAAGGGGAATTTTTCACGAAAGGATCAATTAACGGATTATTTGGTAAAAATTGATCGGATTCAGATTGAGCGTGCGACAAATGAAGAACTAAGTTTTAATTGGACTGCACAATAATAAAGAGGTGGCAAAATGTTTGTAGATCGAGTAAAAGTATATGTTAGAGCCGGAGATGGTGGGGATGGGCTTGTTTCTTTCCGGAGAGAGAAATATGTTCCGTTTGGTGGTCCATCTGGTGGCGATGGTGGTAATGGTGCAGATATTATTTTTGAAGTGGATGAAGGTTTAAATACGTTAATGGATTTCCGTTATCAGCGTCATTTTAAAGCGAAGCACGGAGAGAACGGGATGAGTAAGGGACAACACGGTAAAAACTCGGATCCGATGATTTTAGCGGTTCCACCTGGGACCATTGTTAAGGATGAGGCGACAGGGGAATTTTTAGCTGATTTAACTGAGCATGGCCAGCAAGCTTTAATAGCTAAGGGTGGTCGTGGTGGTCGTGGTAATATTCGCTTTTCTAGTGCGAGAAATGTAGCCCCTGATATTGCTGAAAATGGTGAACCAGGTGTTGAGCGTGATATTATTATTGAATTAAAATTAATTGCTGATGTTGGTTTAGTTGGTTTTCCGAGTGTTGGAAAGTCAACGTTATTGTCGGTTGTCAGTGCGGCCCGACCAAAGATAGCCGATTATCATTTTACAACACTTGCGCCGAATTTAGGTGTGGTTGAAACTGAGGATCACAGAAGTTTCGTGATGGCTGATTTACCAGGGTTAATTGAAGGTGCGCATGAAGGTGTTGGGCTTGGGCATCAATTCTTGCGACATGTTGAGCGGACGCGTGTCGTTGTCCATGTGATTGACATGGCGGCAACTGAGGGACGTGATCCTTATGAGGATTATCTGACGATTAATGAAGAGTTGAGAGCATATGATGCATCGATTTTAGAGAGGCCACAAGTGATTGTAGCTAACAAAATGGACATGCCTGGTGCTGAAGATCAACTAGAATTGTTTAAAGAACAACTTGAAGTTGATTATCCGATTTATCCTATTTCAGCTTTAACACGCGAGGGTTTACGCGATTTGTTATTTGCTGTTGCAGATGAGCTAGATCAAATACCGAAGAATACAGAACCAATTGAAGAAATTTCAAGTCATGTTGTCTATAAACACCAAGAGAAAGAAGATTCATTTGAAATCACCCGTGACCCTGATGGGGCATTTGTTTTGTTTGGTCATGAAATAGAGAAGTTATTTAAGATGACTAACTTTAATCATGATGAAGCAACTCAGCGATTTTCACGACAAATGCGTGTGATGGGTGTTGATCAAGCATTGCGTGAGCGCGGTGCTAAAGATGGCGATACGGTAAGGATATTGCAATATGAATTTGAGTTTATTGAATAGATTATAGCGACTGATTTCACAATAGTGGAGGAATATGGCCGTGAAAAATGAGCATAAAACATTTTATTTAGTTCGTGGTGATTTTCTACCTGAGGCGATGCGCAAGACATTGGATGTGAAGGAACAGCTAGAGCGTGGGAGAGTGAAGTCGGTTTATGAAGCAGTAAAAAAGGCCGATTTATCTCGAAGCGCTTTTTATAAATATCGCGATGCTGTCTTTCCTTTACAAACGATACAGCACACTCAAATAATTACATTGTTTTTCCATTTAGTTGATCAATCAGGTACGCTATCTCGTCTATTAGATATTGTCGCAAAAGCTGGGGGAAATATTTTAACGATACACCAAACGATTCCGATTCATGCCAAAGCGAATGTGACGTTATCATTGGATGTTGAGCATTTGACCATTGATCTCGATCAATTAATTTTCCGGTTAAAAGAAGATGAATATATCGAACGTGTCGATATTTTGAGTTCGGGGATGTAGAGATAACGATAGGGGGAGAAAAATGCCATATTCAGTTGGTTATTTAGGTCCAAAGGGGACATTTACACAAAAAGCGGTTGATGCCTTGTTTCCAGAACAAGATGCGGTGAGTTATCAAACGATTCCTGCTTGTATTGACGCGGTTAAGCAAGGGCATGTGAAGTATAGTGTTGTTCCGCTTGAAAATACGCTTGAAGGTACCGTTAATTTAACACTTGATTATTTGATTAATGAAAAAAGCTTACGGATCGCAAGTGAACTTGTAATCCCTGTTGAACAACATTTTATGGTACACCCAAATCATCGAGAGCGCTGGACAGAAATGAAGAAGATTTATTCGCACCCACATGCGCTTGCGCAGTGTCATCAATTTTTGAATAATCAAATGCGACATGCAGATTTGGAGACTTACACGTCGACTGGTGCTGCAGCGAAATATGTGAGCGAGAACCCTGAATTAGAAATTGCAGCCATTGCAAATGATCAGGCAGCGAAGGAATATAATTTAGAGATTGTCAAAGCGAATATTGAGGATTTTGTTAACAACGAAACACGATTTATTGTTTTGAGTAAAAACGGTGCTGAGTTGCGAATGAACGGATTAGTGACGGAAGGTTTCAAGACGAAAGTAATGATTTCACTTCCGACAGACCATGCGGGTGCCTTGCATCAGGTGTTGTCTGCGTTTGCTTGGCGTCGAATTAACTTATCCAAAATTGAGTCGCGTCCGATGAAAACGGGTCTCGGTCGCTATTATTTCTTAATTGATATTGAGCAAAAAATGGATGATATTTTAATTCCAAATACGATTGCTGAAATCGAAGCGATTGGCTGTCATGTGGAGCTACTCGGCAGTTATCCTTACTATTCGATTAAAAAATAATGGTAATAAAAAGCACTGTGTGAATTTTTGTACACACAGTGCTTTTTTAGTCTCTGACAATAAATCCTTTGTCTTTAAGGGCTTGATAGGCGGCGTCAAGTTTAGTTTCAGACTCGGCTTCTAGTGTGTGAAGGTGGACGCCATCTGTTAATTCTAAAAGATAAGGTGCGTTTTTTTCGGTAATATTTTGAATGAATTGTTTTACGTCATGACGGTCGCTAACCATGACTTGGGCTTTTAATTCGCCGTAGAGAGGGTGTTCAACAATGACGTCTTTTACGGTGACGCCTTGGTCGACAATGCAATCTAACTCCTCTTTTGTTTGGTCCGGTCGATGGTGTACGACGACAATTTTCTGATAGAGACCAGTATTATTTGATTGTTTCATTAATAAATAGCCTTGACTTGTTGAGATGATTTGTTTATTTTTCGCTTTTAGTAGTGAGACATCTTGAACAATGACCTGCCGGCTGACTCCTGCGCGTTCAGCTAGTTCGCTTCCTGTTAAAGGTTCCTCACTTTGTTCGAGCCAATTTATAATTGCCTCGCGTCGCTCTTTACCAATCAATTTATTTTTTTTACTCATAAAGACACCCCTAATCTTATATTTCAGGAAAAATTAATGTTGTGGGCCTGATTTCATTTTCTCATATTTTGGCACGAATAACTAGTTATATCAATCGAATCGTGTGTTGGGAGAATTTTTTTTAAAAAAACAATCAACATTTCTGGGTGATTGCATATGTTGTTAAGGAATAAGACGATTAATGGACAAAAATTTCTGTTCAACATGTGTGACCTAAAACCGAAGATTGGTTGGCTCCACTTCACTATATAAAGGGGTCAAGCAAGTGAAAATTCATATTGTTCAAAAGGGAGATACGCTTTGGAATTTATCAAAACAGTACAATGTTGATTTTCAAGCGTTAAAAGCAGCTAATTCACAACTCGCCAATCCAGATATGATCATGCCAGGAATGAAAATAAAGATTCCAGTTGCCAAGAAACATGTTAGTCAGCCTAAAATGGCGGCTGCACCTAAACAAAAAACAATGACACCGTACAAACAATTACCGCAAAAAGCTCAGCCGGTTATTAAGGAAGATGATCAAAAGCCAAAGCAAAAGGTTCAGAAGAAAATACCATACCCTAAATTACCACTAGTTTCAATTCAAATGACTAAATTACCTAATATTTATGCGAATCAATATAATATTGATATTGATGATTACTCGTATCCCTACAACTATCAAGGTTATCAGAATTATGCCACCTATGCGCCAAGATATGACCAAACAGAAGATAATGACGATAATTAATTTTTGATTAGAGTGAGTCACATAACTAATTTTGTGTGATTCACTTTTTCTTTTCTCAAATTCAAATCTTCAGGTGATTGCAACTTAAGTCTTTTTAAGTGATAATATAATTATTGATTTTCAAATAAAGGAGCTTATTTTATGGAGCACAAAGTAAATTATTTAGTGAATTGGCTACGCGAGCAAGTAAAGCTAGCGAATGTCAAAGGTTTAGTCGTCGGACTAAGTGGTGGGCTTGATTCAGCGCTTGTGGCCTATCTGATTAAACAAGCTGTTCCGGATCAATCACTTGCGGTTATTATGCCGTGTGAAAGCCAGTCGGAAGATATTGAGCACGCACGTGCACTCGTTAATCAAGCAGAGATCGCTGATTTAACAATTGATTTAACAGACAGCTACCAAAAGCTTTACCAAACAATTTATCATACTGTAAAAACTGAATCTAGTTTTCATGAGGAAAATGACCAATTAGCGCGGGCTAACTTAAAGGCGCGTTTAAGAATGGCGACACTATATACGATTGCTACGAACTATCAATATCTTGTTGTTGGTACCGATAATGCAGCAGAATGGTACACAGGGTATTTTACAAAATATGGTGATGGAGGTGTTGATATTAATCCACTCGTCCACTTAACGAAAGGTGAAGTCAAAGAAATGGCTGAGTTTGTTGGTGTCCCAGCTGCGATTACCGAAAAAAAACCGAGTGCAGGTTTGTGGGACGGCCAAACAGATGAAGATGAAATGGGTACAAGCTACTTATATATTGACCGTTACTTAAAAGGCGAATCAATCCCAGATCGTGATCGCGAGATAATTGAACAGATGCACAACCGCTCGAAGCATAAGCGAAAGATTGCTACAACTCCAGATAAATTTAAATAGGAAAAACCAATCTAACAATAGTTGACTCTCTATGATAAAATATATGATGAATATTTGTTTATTTTTAACATGAAAGGAGTTTATAAAAAATGGCTGGACATTCGAAATGGAAAAACATTCAACGACGTAAAAATGCACAGGATGCAAAACGTGGAAAAGCTTTTATGAAAGCCGCCAAAGATATTTATATAGCTGCTAAGGAAGGCGGCGGGGATCCTGAAACCAACGCAGCCTTACGTTTAGCGATAGATAAAGCGAAAGCGGAAAATATGCCAAACGAAAATATTGAACGTAATATTAAAAAAGCAACGGGAACACTTGATGGTGTTAGTTACGAAGAAATCACATATGAAGGTTACGGACCGGGCGGGACTGCTGTCATGGTTGAAATATTGACCGACAACAAAAACCGTTCTGCTGCTGAAGTGCGTCATGCCTTTTCTAAAAGTGGCGGAAATTTAGGTGAAAATGGCTGTGTTGCATTTATGTTTAATCGCAAAGGCTACATCGTCATCGATCGTACAACAACAGATGCTGATGAAGACACTGTTATGCTAGCTGCGATTGAAGCGGGCGCCGATGAAATGGAAACATCAGATGAAGTTTTTGAAATATATACTGATACAGGTAGTTTTAAAGATGTTCGTGATGCTTTAGTGGCCGAAGGATTTGAACTTGATACAGCTGAAGTGACATTCGTCCCAACCATATATACCGGCTTAGACGAAGACAATCAAGCGAAGATGGAACGCTTAATAGAAAGCTTAGAAGATTTGGATGACGTTCAAGACGTGCACCACAACGCTGAATAACGGACAAGAATTTTTAACGATAAAATAATAACTCTCAACCTGTTATCGGGTTGGGAGTTTATTAAAAAAAATATTTGGAAAGGATTGAATGCATGACATATCAATTAGTTGAAAAAACAGACCGACTGCTCCAATTAGAAGCCCTCGTCCCAC
>CAZONN010000053.1:0-9569 GCA_964581235.1 uncultured Amphibacillus sp. | reverse complement strand
CGATGACGTTGACCCTTCAGGACTATATGGTCGTACGGCAGCATTTAACTACCCACGTTTTGCAAGCGAAGAAAATGATCGCTTATTAGCAGAAGGTTTATCTGAAGACTCATTTGACTATGCGCACCGTCAAGCTGTTTACAGCGAGTGGCAACAATTAATGGTTGATGAGATTCCAGTATTCCCAACTGTTTATCGTGCACTTATTGTTCCAGTTAACAACCGTGTAACTGATTATGCAATCGGTGTTGGTACTGGTAAATATCGCTACGAAATTGGTGTAACACAAGATGAAGCAATTCAAGCTGATGAATTTACACCAGAAGAAGAAGTAGAAGAAGAATAAGTTATTTATCCATCTACCCTGTTAGGATTTCCTAGCAGGGTAGATTTTTTTAAGTTGATTAAAGATACGAAATTATTATGCTAGAAAAATAGTGTATAGGCTAGACCACTTCCGGTAAAACTAGTAATTGGAGGTGGAGACTATGCATTATTGTCATATTTGTGAGACAAGCCAATCAGAAGGGATCTTTATCTATCAATTATATGTTTGTGAAACTTGTCAGACAAAAATGATTGCAACTGATCCTGAAGACCCTAACTATCGCTTTTTTATTAATAAGTTGAGAAAGATGAGGAAGTTGCCTTTAAAAAGCTAACTTAAAAACTCGTATTCTAATTCTTTAAAGAATACGAGTTTTTAAAAAATGAAATCAGACAATTTCCAGAAGAATATTTAATCTTTTCTCATAAACGTGCTACAATAATAGTAAGAATTAACAGAATGCTTTGTTGATGATAACGATGTGTAGCTTGAGATTCTATTGAAGCAGATTTATCTTAGCAAGCTAAAGGAGAATAGATAAGTGAATGGATATTTTGTCACATTTGAGGGAGGCGAAGGAGCAGGGAAATCGTCGGCTTTAACTGGTGTTGCCAAACAATTAATCTCACAAGGTTATTCAGTTATGACCACACGTGAACCAGGTGGCATTAGTATTTCTGAGCAGATTCGTGAGATCTTATTGGATAAAGTAAATACAGAAATGGATGCTAGAACAGAAGCTTTACTATATGCTGCAGCTAGACGACAGCATATTGTAGAAAAAGTTAAACCTGCTTTAGAAAAGGGTAAAATTGTTTTATGTGATCGTTTTATTGATAGTAGCTTGGCTTATCAAGGGTATGCACGTGGTTTGGGAATCGATCATATCTATCAAATTAACCAATTTGCAATTGATCATTTTATGCCAGACTTAACCTTGTTTTTTGATCTAAAACCAGAAGTAGGACTGGCTAGAATTCAAGCGAATCAATTCCGTGAAAAAAACCGCTTAGATGTTGAACATTTATCATTTCACCAGAAAGTTTATGAGGGGTATCAATTACTGCAAGAACGTTTTCCGACAAGGATTTATTCAATTGATGCGGAACAATCATTAGAAAGTGTGATCCAAGCATCTTTTGAAAAAATAATGTTGCAAATTAATGAGTAGAAAGAATATTAAGGAGGCGACTTAGAATGAAATTAATTATGGCTGTTATTGAGGACAAAGATAGTAATCGATTGATTGATGCACTTAGTAAGAAAGATTTTAAGACAACAAAGCTATCATCAACGGGAGGGTTCCTGAAAGAAGGAAATACGACTTTAATTATTGGTTGTGATGATGAGTATGTTGATGATGCTCTCAGTATCATCAAAGAGAAATCCAGCCAGCGAGAACAAATGGTTGCTCCGATTTCCCCAATGGGAGGGAATACCGATTCATATATTCCACGACCGATAAATATTGAGGTCGGTGGTTCAACGGTATTTGTCTTGCCAGTTGACCAATTTCATCAATTTTAGCAACTAAAGGATGAACATATTATGAAGATAAATAAAGACATTAGAGCACAACTTGATGCACGAAAACTGAAAAAGTCAAACACGAAGAAGAAAGATGTTTCTTTTGACTCATTGGTGATGACGCAGTCTGAAAAGTTAAAGACAGATGAACTTGAGCATCTAAAGGAAGAGATTATGGATCAAGGTGAGCGTCTTGCGCGTTATCGTACAATTCGAGAACTAACGAAGTTTAAACGTTATGTAAAAGACTTTATTAAGGTAGCTGTGCAGTATGGACTTGATACTTCACACTCACATACGTTTCAGATGAACGGTAATAGTCGTCGGTTATTAATTGTGAAGCAAATTGATGAGAAGCTAATTCAATTAACAGAGGCTGTTGTTGAACAAGAAAAGCGCTCGATTGATCTACTCGATATGATTGGTGAAATCAAGGGAATGTTGATTAATTTATACTCGTGACCAAGTGACATTCCAATGATCTATGGTAAAATAATGATAACAACAAAAGGGTGGAATCGATGATGTTGATTTCATTCTTTTTTTAATAAAGAGAATTGAAATAGGTTTCTAAATTGGTGGTGAAGTGATGAAAAGTTGGTCAAATATATTAGAGCGACAGCCGATCGCTACAAAAATGTTGCAACAAATGCTAATCAGACAACGCGTTTCGCACGCTTATTTGATACAAGGTGATAAAGGAACAGGTAAGGAAGCAATCGGCTATCTTTTAGCAAAGAGTTTATTTTGTAAGCAGATTGTAAATAGCGAGCCATGTAATCAATGCAATGAATGTAAACGAATTGATTCAGGTAACCACCCAGATGTCCATTGGATTCGTCCAGATGGTGCATCGATTAAGAACGATCAAATTGCTCTTTTACAAAAGGAGTTTACTTATACAGGCATGGAATCGAATCAAAAAATTTATTTAATTCCCCATGCTGATTTAATGACAACAAACGCAGCTAATCGCTTACTAAAATTTTTAGAAGAGCCGAGTCAGCAAACAACAGCAATTTTAATGACAGAAAATAACCATGCAATTTTGGATACAATTAAATCAAGGTGTCAAATGATCACATTAAAACCGTTGTCAGCAAAATCAATTCAAAGTGTATTAGAAGATGAAGGAATTTCACCAGAAAATGCACGTTTATTTTCAATTGTGATGCCTAACCTTGAACAGGCGAGAAAGTTAGATCAAGATGAGTGGTTTGCGCAGTCACGAAGCTTAATGGTACAATTGATAGGTATACTCCAGTCTAATTCGGATGAAACATTATATTTTATACAAAAACAATGGATGGATCACTTCTCAGATCGAGACAAGCTTAACTTTAGTTTAGATCTATTAATTTATTGGTTTAAGGATCTCATCTATTTACAACTTGACCAACACGAGTCACTCGTTTACCAAAGTTATAGAAATGAATTAGAACAAGCTGTATGGCGTTGGTCGAGACAAGATATTATTGCGATTCTATCGTTAATCTTAGAAGCTAGAAAACAATTAACACAAAATATTCATCCAACATTAGTTATGGAGAAACTAGTACTGCAGATGCAGAGGTGATTTTAGTTGATAGAAGTTATCGGTGTCCGTTTTAAAAAGACGGGTAAAATATATTATTTTGATCCAGATCGTTTAGATATAGTAAAGAATGAGTATGTGATTGTGGAAACGTCACGTGGGATAGAGTTTGGTAAAGTGGTGATTGCAAATAAATCAGTCGATGAAGAAGACGTTGTATTGCCACTTAAAAAAGTGATTAGGATAGCAACGAAAAAAGATAAGCATACTGTTTTAGAGAATAAAAAAAGGTCTGAAGAAGCTCATCAAACGTGTGTTGATAAAATCAATCAACACAAACTTGATATGAAGTTAGTCGATGTTGAGTATACATTTGACCGAAACAAGGTGATCTTTTACTTCACAGCTGACGGTCGCATTGATTTTAGAGAACTAGTTAAAGATCTAGCATCAATCTTTAAAACAAGAATTGAATTAAGGCAAATAGGTGTCAGAGATGAAGCAAAACTATTAGGCGGTATTGGGCCATGCGGTCGGATGCTTTGCTGTTCCACTTTCTTAGGTGATTTTGAGCCTGTCTCGATAAAAATGGCTAAAGATCAAAACTTATCGTTAAATCCCGCAAAAATTTCAGGGTTGTGTGGTCGTCTTATGTGTTGCTTGAAATATGAAAATGATGATTATGAGCAAGCGAAAAGGCAGCTTCCGGATCTTGGTGAACGAATTGAAACCCCACTTGGAAGGGGTAAAGTTGTTGGCTTAAATATACTTGAACGTGTGATTCAAATTCAGCTAAAAGACAAAGAGGGTGTCGTTGAATATACTTTAGATGAATTAATTGAACAAGGTGTTGTTAATTTAATGACCATGGAATAATGAGGTGGTAAGTGCCATGAACAAAAAAGAAATGTTTGATCAGGTATCAGGTATGGAAGAGCAAATCGGTCAACTTTACCAGCAACTAGGTGATTTGAAAGGTCATATTAAGGAGCTTTTAAAAGAAAATCATCGGATGACAATTGAAAATCACCATTTACGTGAGCGCTTAGAGCAAGAGGCTAAAATGAATGAGAAAATAGACCACGAAAAAAGCGATCAGACGAATGTGATTGGTGAAGGTTATGACAATTTAGCGAGGCTCTACGAAGAAGGTTTCCATATTTGTAATGTTCATTTTGGAAGTCCTAGACAGGACGAAGACTGCCTATTTTGTTTGCAATTTTTAAATAAAAAATAACTTTAATTGAGATAGAAAAGACTGGCTTTTGGGATGTAAAGCAAAAGATCGTTTAGTACGCAAGAAACGTGTACGAGATGAACATTCGTTTTATGCTCAAAATTCTAGTCTTTTTCTTATCTTTAAATAACAGTGTGTGGAGGTAAAGTATGGTTGCTTTAGTTGGAGATGAACGTCTCGATTATTTATTTATGGACGAATCAATGCAGATTATTCAGAGTCCAACAGTTTTTTCCTATTCGATTGATGCCGTTTTATTAGCTAACTTCGCTTCGATTCCATTAACGAGAGGGAAGATTATTGACTTGTGTACAGGGAATGGTGTCATTCCACTATTCATGAGTAAATTAACTGAGGTGCAGATTGTTGGTGTTGAGATTCAAGAGCGTCTTTATAATATGTCACAAAGAAGTGTTGCGCATAATAACAAACAAGCGCAAATTGAATTGATTCATGATGATATCAAAAACATGCCTAAATTATTTGGTAATGATAAATTTGATCTTGTGACTGTTAATCCGCCTTATTTTAAAACAACGAGTGAAAAGCAATTAAATCAAAATGATCATCTTACAATTGCTAGACATGAAATTCTCGTTAATCTCGAAGAGGTCATTCAGGTTTCAAGCCAATTAGTTAAGCCAGGCGGTAAGGTCGCAATGGTTCACCGTCCGGGTCGTCTTGTCGATATTATTAGTTTAATGAGACAGTATAAACTCGAGCCAAAACGGGTTCAGTTTGTTTATCCTAAAGCAGGTAAGGAAGCGAATATCTTATTGATCGAAGCCATTCGAGATGGAAAACCAGATCTAAAGATTTTGCCACCATTACATGTTTTTAATGAAACTGGCGGTTATACAAAGGAGTTGCAACAACTTGTCAATTGAACATTGTATCTATATCCTTGAATGTAAAGATGGTTCGTTATATACGGGCTATACAAATGATTTAGCGAATCGGATTGAGAAGCACGAACTAGGTAAAGGGGCAAAATATACACGCGGAAGAGGCCCATTTAAGTTACGCTATCACGAGGCGTTTGAAACGAAAGAAGAAGCAATGCAAGTTGAGTATCGCATTAAACGATTATCTCGGATTAAAAAACTACAAATCATTCAACAACAAAAGATAGGTGAGCAAATTGAAATCGCAAAAAAGCTTTCTTAACCAAGATCAGTCCGGCACATTATATGTCGTTCCTACTCCGATCGGTAACTTAGAAGACTTAACGATTAGAGCGTTAAATATTCTGAAAACAGTTGATTTAATTGGTGCTGAAGATACACGTATCACAAAAAAGCTGTTGACACACTATGAGATTCACTGCCCATTGACGAGCTATCATGAGCACAGTGATGATTCAAAGGTGAATTATTTAATGAGTGAGCTACAAGCAGGTAAACAAATTGCAATCGTCAGTGATGCGGGGATGCCTGGGATTTCTGATCCAGGAGCAGTATTAATCCAACAAGCGATTGAAGCAGAGCTCAATGTGGTTGTTTTACCTGGAGCTAATGCAGCCCTTTGTGCATTAGTTGGTTCGGGATTACCGACAGATCAATTTTACTTTTATGGTTTTTTACCAAGAAAAAATAAAGATCGTAACCAAGCTTGGCAAGCTCTCAACAACCAGCAAGGCACAATTATTTTATATGAGTCACCGTACCGTTTGAAATCAACGTTAGCAGACTTGAAAGAGAATTTAGGTAATCGAAGAATTGCGGTCGCACGTGAATTAACGAAAAAGTTTGAAGAGTATGTTCGGGGTACAGTTGATGAAGTCATTGAGTGGGCAGAAACAGGAATGATCAAGGGTGAGTTTTGTATCGTAATCGAAGGTAATAAAACATCGACTCAAGTCGAAGTGGAGTGGTGGAAAGAACTAACGATAATGGAACATGTAGAACATTATATTGAAGCTGAGCAACTGATGAGTAAAGAGGCAATAAAGAAAGTTGCTAAAGAGCGAGGTTTGCAAAAAAGAGATGTTTATCAAGTCTATCATCGAATTGAGCATTAGAAAAAGAGAGCTACTCGATTGTATTTTTGTGAACAATATTAATTCAATCGAAAGCTCTCTTTTTTATTTACTTACTTGTTTAATGTCTTGTTGATTTCTTCAATCAATTGTTGTGCGCCTTCAGGACTTAAAATCAATTTACCATTTGCTAGTGAAAGGTTATCATCAGAGATGTTACCAGTCACTTGGCAAGTCATGCTTGGTTTGTATTTTTGTAAGATAATGCGTTCATTATCTACATAAATCTCCAAAGCATCTTTCTCGGCAATACCTAATGTACGGCGTAATTCGATTGGAATTACGACACGTCCTAGCTCATCAACTTTACGTACAATACCTGTAGATTTCATATTAATCTCCCCTTCAATTTATATTCGGCATATTTCGACAACACCTATTACGAATATACCAGTAATTTCAATAAGTGTCAACAATAAAAAACCAAATTTATTATAATTAAGGAAAAATATTAGTAATGACCAATTTAATGTGTTTTCTAGTCTATATTTAATGGAATAAAAACGCTTAAATAGGGAAAGGCTGTAGCAAATACGGATGAATGATTACGGTATAGATGGAAAAGGTAGCAAAAAACCGTTACAATATATAAAGAATCAATCCAAAATTAAACCGTCTAAAAATATACGGCTATTGAATGAGATTGTTAAGGGGGACATATTATGTCAGGCAAAAAAACGTTTTATATTACGACACCGATTTATTACCCAAGTGGAAAACTTCATATAGGTAGTGCGTACACGACAATTGCATGTGATATTCTTGCTCGTTACAAAAGACTTCAAGGTGAAGAGGTCTATTATTTAACTGGAACTGATGAGCACGGATTAAAAATTCAGGAAAAAGCTGAAAGTGAAGGGAAAACCCCACAGGAATTTGTCGATTACCAAGTGGCTGATATCCAGGCGTTGTGGAGTAAGTTAAAGATTTCAAACGATAAATTTATTCGGACAACAGATGGCTATCATAAAGAAGTTGTGGCAAAAATTTTCGAAAAGTTACTTAAGCAAGGGGATATTTATCTCGATCAGTATGCAGGTTGGTATTCAGTTTCTGATGAGGAATTTTTCACAGAATCACAATTAGAAGACGTTTATCGTGATGAGTCAGGTAAAGTAACGGGTGGTAAAGCGCCGAGTGGCCACGACGTTGAATGGGTAAGTGAAGAATCGTATTTCTTCCGGATGAGTAAGTATGCTGATCGCTTATTAGCTCATTACGAAGAGCATTCAGACTTTATTCAACCAGAATCTCGTAAAAACGAAATGGTTAATAACTTTATTAAACCAGGATTGGAAGATCTAGCGGTATCACGGACGACTTTTGATTGGGGCGTACAAGTTCCATCTGACCCTAAACATGTTGTTTATGTTTGGATTGACGCATTAACAAACTATATTACTGCACTAGGCTATGATCCTGATTTAGGTGGATTTGACAATCAGCCTGAGTTATTCAAAAAGTTTTGGCCAGCAAACGTGCACATGGTTGGGAAAGAGATTGTCCGTTTCCATACAATCTACTGGCCAATTCTACTGATGGCATTAGACTTGCCATTACCTAAACAAGTTTTTGGTCATGGATGGTTGTTAATGAGAGATGGAAAAATGTCTAAGTCAAAAGGAAATGTTGTTTATCCTGATTTCCTAGTTGATCATTATGGTCTTGATAGTCTGCGTTATTACTTAATGAGAGAGATTCCATTTGGTTCTGATGGTATTTTTACACCTGAAGACTATGTCGTGCGGACAAATTCGGATTTAGCTAATGATTTAGGTAATCTCTTAAATCGAACAGTCGCAATGGTTAACCAATATTTTGATGGTGAGATTCCAACCTTAGCAATGGAAAAAAGTGAATTTGACCTAGAGCTAGAGCAAGTAGCGAGTGAGGTAATTCATAAATACTCTGATTCATTAGATCAGTTACAATTTAATGTGACTCTGCAAAATGTATGGTCGCTCATTTCACGTACAAATAAATATATTGATGAAACAGCTCCGTGGGTACTTGCACGTGAGGAAAAAACTGTAGAATTAGCAAATGTACTCGCTCATTTAGTTGAAAGCTTGCGGGTTATTGGTACATTGCTTCGTCCGTTCTTTGTGGAGACACCTACTAAAATTGCTGAGCAGTTAGGTTTGGATTTAGAGACAGATCTAACATGGGAAAAGCTATCGTATGGTCAATTCCTATCAGGCAAAAGAGTTGTTAAAAAAGGTGAGCCGATCTTCCCACGATTAGATGTTGAAAAGGAAACGGCAGTTATCCAAGAAGCGATGACAGCACCAACTGAGGATGAAGAGGAAATTGTTTGGGATCCTGAGGCGATTGACTTAACATCTGTTAAAGAAGCGGAAATCGCATTTGAACAATTCGATCAAGTCGAATTAAAAGTAGCCGAAGTGATTGATTGTACTCGAGTTGAGAATGCGGATAAATTACTGAAATTCCGTTTGGATGCTGGAGATGAAGGTGGTCACCGCCAAATTCTTTCTGGTGTTGCAGAGTTTTATCCAGAACCTGAGCAATTGATTGGTAAGAAAGTCATTATCGTTGCTAACTTAAAGCCGAGAAAAATGCGCGGTGAAATTAGCCAAGGGATGATCTTATCTGCTGAAGATGAATCAGGAAAGCTAGAACTATTAGATGCACCAAAAAATATGCCAAACGGTTCAATCGTAGGCTAAATCGTAAATTTATAAACCAAACCCTGACTGAATAATTATTCTGGTTGTACAATAAATAGCGTTGGTGAGTAAAAATGATAACTCACTAACGCTATTTTATTTGAATGTCTATCGAAATAACTTCATTGACTAGAAAACACGAATCATTGAGTGGGAGGTTACGCGGTGATTTCCACTCTAGGCGGACGCTTTCCGCGGGATCGGCCTCAGCTAAT
>CAZONN010000052.1:0-9625 GCA_964581235.1 uncultured Amphibacillus sp. | reverse complement strand
AATATAATTCGATTGTATAATTGAATAAGCTTGGACAACCTTTGGTAATGAGATTTCATCGGTTAAATCATTCAACATACTCTCATATTCATTATCTGTCAACTGTTGATTTTGTTGGCCAGTTTGTTGATCTTGCCCAAGTATCGGAATTAACTCGAGTGTAAAATATGTACCTACACCGCCAATAATAATAGCTAGCCCCAACAAAAGAGCAAACACACTTTTTTTCACTTGCAAATTATTCACCTCAAATTAGCAAAAACTTTAGTTCGCTTTCTTGGAAAAAAACAAGCCTTATAAAGTTTCGCATATCCTTTAATTGAACCTTTATCTCTTAATTAAACATCTTATTTATATAGTGTAACACAAACTATAAATTCAATCAGTAAAATAAATTATGCTATTTAAACTTTAGAAAAAGCACCGCAACAATTCGTGCGGTGCTTTAACATTATTTGATCGATTCACTTTTAGACTTTATTGTAGGTGTTTCATTGGATCAACACGATTTTCACCATAAGTACCTTCAAACACTTCAAAGTGAAGATGAATACCTGTTGAATTTCCTGTTGTTCCCATAATGCCAATTTGTTGACCTTTACTTACTGTATCACCTGTTGATACACTCATTGAGGCTAGGTGTGCGGATAAAGTTGTTAAACCAACGCCGTCATGATAAATAACAACTGTATTTCCGTAACCACCCCTCCGGCCAGCACTAACAACTATACCTGACTCTGCTGACACAATTGGAGGTGCTGGATCGTTATGTGAGGCTCTTGCAAAGTCAATCCCTGTATGCATTTTTTCTACTCTAGTAATTGGATGAATCCTTACACCGTACGGTGAACTCGTTCGATAACTTCCTCCTACTGGAATGCCGAGAGTGCCCCCACCAAGAGATGGAGCTGGTGTCTGGTTATTTGGTGTTTCATCTGCTAATTGTGCTAAACGGTCTTTTTCCGCTGCTAACAAATCTTTCAATATTCTTTCTTGATCTGCAAGGATCTGTCGTTGGTCTTCAATTGACATTTTTAATTCTTCTAATTCAAAAAATTCTTCTTCTAATTCACTTGCGGTAGCAACTTGTGAGTCTCTCTGCTGATTTAATTGAGCTTTTAGATTTGAAAGTTCTCTTTGTTGTGCTAACAGAGTTGCTCGTTTACTTTCAACTGCAGCTTTTTCATCATCTAGTTTTGCTTTATCAGCAACGAGTTGCTCCTTTTTATCTTCAACTTCTTTTTCGGTATCTTCTAGATCTGCTTTATCGTTCTCTTGTGAACTCATAATCGAGCGATCAGAATCATAGATTTTTGACACGGCGGTTGCCCGGTTTATAAAGTCACCGAAACTTTGAGAGCCGAATAAAACTTGTAAATAGTTAATATTCCCACCATTATGTTGGATTGAGCGAAGTCGATTTTTTATTAAAACGTCACGCTCTTCTATCCGTTGAATCAAATCTTCAATTTTCTCAGCCAATTCTTCCAACTCAGCTTCAGTTTTTGAGATTTGCTTTTCAGTTTCTGTGATTGAATTTTCAAGTTCTGCAATCTCATTATTTGTCTCATTAATTTCTTGTTGTTTTGATGCTATGTTCGCTTCCGTTACGAAAAGCTCACCATCAATTTCATTAATTTTCGCTTGAACTTGAGCTTGCTCTTCTTCATTCTTCTTAATTTTTGATGTAGCAGCTTCTTCTTCAGAGTTAATCGTTGATCGTTCATCCTTTAGTTCTTGCAATTCTTTTTCAAGCTCAGCAATACTCTGTGCTGAAACAGGATTTAAGCCAGGACTAACGAGACCGATCGACAAGGTGACTAGAAATATGTAAGTTATAATACGTTTCATCATTAGGTTCCTCCCCTTCAGCTTAGATTTAATAAGCTTCACTTTATATAATCAGGTAAGTCTCTGAATTTAAGAGACTTACACTTTAAGAAACTTGCGAACACTCATAATACTTCCCCAAACACCTATAACTGCTCCAATCAAGATGACAATTCCTGATAGTTGCCAAACAAACGGATTGAAGGGCAAAATCGTGATAAACTCAAACTGATTGATCACATCTGAACTTTGGTCTAAGAAATAATAACCTGTAAAAAGTAGTGCAATTGGCACAACACTACCTAAAACACCAAGTAGCAGGCCTTCAATAAAGAATGGCCATCTAATAAACCAATTCGTTGCACCAACTAGTTTCATAATTTCAATTTCACTACTACGAGCAATAATCGTGATCTTAATCGTATTAGAAATTAAGAAAATCGCGGTAAATAAAAGTGCAACGATTAATATTAAACCAATGTTTCTGGCATAATTGTTAAACATAAAGATATTTTCAACGACATCTTGTCCATAATTAACCTTTTCAACCCGATTCATCGCTTCAATTGTTGCTGCTACTTCAGCTGTATCTTGAGGCTCTAGTGCACTGACAATGTACGCGTGATTAAGCGGGTTTTCATCCTCTTCATAGAGTGAAAAAGCATTCCCCTCTTCACCCATACTTGCTATTAAACTCGCTAATTCTTCATCTCTTGTAGAAAACATTATCGACTCGACATTATCTAATGACTCGATTTGTTTTCCTAACTCGTCAATTTCATCATCTGTTGCAGTGACATCGATTAACACTTTTATTAGTACATCTTCTTCAATATTTGCAGCTACATGATTTAAATTCATCATTAATGCCAAGAATACTGAGACTAATAATAGTGTTGTAGTGACTGCACCAATTGAGGCTAACGTCATCCAACTGTTACGCCAACTGCTTTTTAAACCTTCTTTTATATGACGCTTGATTGTTCTAATTTTCATAACCATAATCACCCCTATACTCATCACGAACTATTAAGCCATCCTCCATAGCAATGACACGACGTTTAACCGTGTTAACAATTTCTTTACTATGGGTTGCCATGATTATGGTTGTACCTGATGCGTTAATTTTTTCTAAAATCCTCATAATTTCCCATGATGTTTCTGGATCAAGGTTACCTGTCGGTTCATCTGCTATCAGTATCTTAGGATAATTAGCAATCGCTCTTGCGATTGCTACACGTTGTTGTTCTCCACCAGATAATTCATTAGGAATAAAACGTGCTTTATTTTTTAAACCAACCTGATCGAGAACTTCCATCACACGTTTTCGAATTTGGCGTGGAGATTGCTCAACAACCTCTAAGGCAAAAGCCACGTTTTCATAGATGGTCATCTTCGGCAGTAATTTAAAGTCCTGAAACACAACACCGATATCCCGTCTTAAAATAGGCACTTGTTTCCACTTCATTTGGACCAAGTCTTTGCTATTTACTGTTACACTTCCACTTGTTGCTATTTCTTCTCGGAAAATAAGCTTAATAAATGTTGATTTTCCGGCACCACTTTGTCCGACAAGATAGACAAATTCACCAGGTTCTATTTTAACGCTCACACCATTTAAGGCGATTACGCCATTTGGATATGTTTTCTTTACATCTATCATCTCTATCATGAACATACTCACCTTTTTATTTGAATTGTAGTTATATATAGTTATTTGATTGCTCACTATCAATCTATTACATTATAACATCAAAAACGACTTTTTTTTGGGTTTTTTTATTACAATTTGATTTCAAAAGCTGTTAAAAAATGCATAAAGTTGTGTGTAAGGGTCATTTGAACTATGAACTCATGTCTTTATACCTAGTTATTTATTCCGTTATTTCACATCTATATAGTAGAGTTTGTAATAAAAAAAGAAGGTTTAATTTTTACTAAAACCTTCCCCAATTACTTCACTCGCATTCATGACAATTATAAATGCATTTGGATCAATTTGTTTGATAATTTGCGTTGTTCGACTGAACTCATTTTGGTTAACGACTGACATGATCATTTTTTTATTTGCACGTGTATAACCGCCTTCTGCCTTCCAAACAGTTACACCGCGATCGATCTCATTAAGTAATGCATCACGGATTTCTTCTAAATACTCACTAACAACCATAATTGCTTTAGAACTATTTAACCCGACTTGAACTAAATCAATTGTTCGACTTGTGATAAATAATCCAATTAGTGCGTATAAACCCGCTTCAATTGAGAAAACGAACGTTGCGGCTAAAACGATCATCCCATCGAACAAGGCTACACAAATTCCAAATGGAAGGGGTACAAACTTATGAAGAATTTGTGCTGCTAAGTCAATCCCACCTGTTGAACCTTTGCCACGAAAAACAATACCTATCCCTAATCCACAGGCCATTCCACCAAATACAGCGGCTAATAACGGATCCGAACTCGCCGCATTCCATTCACTAGTTAATGATACAAATAAAGGAACCATAACTGTACCGACTAACGTTTTTGCTCCAAAATTTCGTCCAAGTATCCACATTCCTAGAAAAAATAGTGGAATATTTAAGACCCACTGGACAATTGATGGTTCAAAACTAAATAGAGCGTATAGTATTGTACTGATTCCTGCAACACCACCTGAAGCAATCTCATTCGGTAGTAAAAATAAATTAAAGCCAATCGCTACAAAAAATGAGCCGAGCACAACAAGCACATATTCAAAAATTTGAATGGCTTTCATAGGTATAGGATGGCGTCGATATTTTGCAATCATACTCATAATCTCCTATTCGCTACACTTGTTGGCGTAGATATGCATCAATCAGTGGGTCAAGATCTCCGTCAACCACACTTTGAGCATTACCTATTTCTAAATTCGTCCGGTGGTCTTTAATCATCGAATATGGATGGAACACGTAAGAACGGATTTGACTTCCCCAACCAATTTCTTTTTGCTCACCACGAATTTCACTTAGTTCTGCTTGTTGTCTTTCAATTTCAAGTTGATATAACTTTGATTTCAACATTTTTAATGCTTGTTCACGATTTTTAATTTGTGAACGCTCTGATTGACATGTAACTACTGTGTCTGTCGGAAGGTGTGTGATTCTCACTGCTGAATCTGTCGTGTTAACGTGCTGTCCACCAGCTCCACTCGCACGGTACGTGTCGATTTTAATTTCTTCAGTTTTAATTTCGATATCGATATCGTCATCAATCTCTGGTGTAACTTCACAGGAAACAAATGATGTATGTCTCCGTCCTGATGAGTCAAACGGTGAAATTCGCACTAAGCGGTGGACACCTTTTTCTGCTTTTAAATAACCATATGCATTATGGCCTTTAATAAGTAGCGTCACACTTTTAACGCCTGCTTCTTCACCAGCTAGATAATTTAATGTTTCAACTTTGAAGTTTTTTTGATCTGCCCAACGTGTATACATTCTTAATAGGATACTTGCCCAGTCTTGTGACTCTGTTCCACCCGCACCTGGATGCAGTTCTAAAATTGCATTACTTCTATCGTGTGGTTCACTTAGTAAAATATGCAATTCATATTGGTTAAGGGCTTCAATCAGTTCTGTTAGTTCTTCTTCAAGTTCTTGTCGGAGCTCTTCATCGTTTTCTTCTTTGACTAATTCATAGGTCACTTCTAAGTTTTCTAGTGTTTCTACGTGTTGATCAAATGTTTGGACAAGGTCTTTGATTGCGTTTGCTTGATCAATTACTTTTTGGGCTTGTTTTTGGTCGTCCCAAAAGTTTGGCGCTGTCATGTCGTTTTCTAGTTCAGCGATTTCTGTTCGCTTTTCGTCTAAGTCAAAGAGACCCCCTAAATTCAGCAATTCGGTTTGAGATTTTCACTAGTTCTTGGTTTATTTCTGTTAACTCCATTACTTCACCTCATTATTTTTCGTTTTTATTCGTTATAATGGACACCCAGTCAGTGGGTGTCCAAAATTTTTGTTATTGTAACCTGATTATTTTCTTTAAATTTATCTGCCGTGGCAGTGTTTGTACTTTTTGCCGCTTCCGCAAGGGCAAGGGTCGTTTCTTCCGACTGTTTCACCTTTAACAAAAGGTGTTCTTTTCTTTTGTTTTTTTGATTGGTCTCCTGTGACTGCTGTTGCATTTTTAGCCACTTCTTCTCGTTCGAGATTTTCTCGGACTTGTGCTTTCATCACATAGCGAGCAACTTCTTCACTAATTGATTGGATCATTGCTTCAAACATTGCGAAGCCTTCCATCTGATACTCACCTAACGGATCATTTTGACCATATGCACGCAAATGGATCCCTTGGCGAAGTTGATCCATTGAATCGATATGATCCATCCATTTTGTATCAACTGTTCTTAACAAAATAACCTTTTCAAATTCACGCATTTGCTCAGAACCAAGGTCTGCTTCTTTTGCTTGATATTTTTGATTTACTTTGTCCATAATGAATTGTTTCATTTCTTCTGGCTCTTTATTTTCAATTGATGCTTTAGTTAAATAATTTGATTCGACTAAGTTTGCATGGACGTACTCGATTAGTGAATCAAGATCCCAAGCATTACTATCCTCATCTTGAGTATGTGTGTCAACTGCATCATTAACAACTTCCTCAATCATAGCTATGATAATATCATATAAATTATCAGAGTTAAGTACATCTTGGCGCTGTTTGTAAATGACCTCGCGTTGTTCTCTTAAAACATCATCATAAGAAAGAACGTTTTTACGAGCATCAAAGTTATTACCTTCAACTCGTTTTTGAGAAGATTCAACGGCTTTAGAAACCATTTTACTCTCAATTGGCTGTGAATCATCCATATTAAAACGATCCATCATTGCTTTCATATTATCCGAACCAAATCGGCGCATTAATTCGTCTTCCATCGATAAGTAGAATTGTGTCACACCTGGATCTCCTTGACGTCCAGAACGTCCACGAAGCTGGTTATCAATTCGACGTGATTCATGTCGCTCTGTACCAATAACTGAAAGACCACCAAGCTCTTTCACACCTTCACCTAGCTTAATGTCAGTACCACGACCAGCCATGTTGGTCGCAATTGTTACGGCAAACTGCTCACCAGCAGCTTCAATGATCTCTGCTTCACGATAGTGGTTCTTTGCGTTTAATACGTTGTGTTTTACACCAGCTTTTTTCAGTAATTGTGAGATCAACTCTGACGTTTCAACCGCAACTGTACCTACTAAAACAGGCTGGCCATTCTGATTTCGTTCCTTAATTTCATCCACAACTGCATTAAATTTGCCTTTCATTGTCTTATAAATAAGATCTGGTTTATCTTCACGTACTATTACTTTGTTCGTTGGAATCGCAAAAACATCCATATTATAAATGTTACGGAATTCTTCTTCCTCAGTTTTTGCCGTACCTGTCATACCTGATAATTTTTTGTACATTCTAAAGTAGTTTTGGAAAGTGATTGACGCTAACGTCATACTTTCATTTTGAATCGATAGACCTTCTTTCGCTTCAATTGCTTGATGCAAACCATCACTATAACGACGACCTTCCATTAGACGACCAGTAAATTGGTCAACGATAACAACTTTTTCTTCCTTAACAACATAATCTGTGTCACGATGCATCGAAACATGCGCTTTTAGAGCTTGATTAATATGATGTGTCAGTGTGACATGATTTAGGTCAAATAGATTGTCTACATTAAAGAAGTTTTCAGCTTTAGTAATTCCTTCTTCACTTAATTGGACACCTTTTGTTTTTTCATCATATGAATAATCAACTTCTTTTTTCAAAGTACGTACAAACGTATTTGCTTGTTGATATAGTGCCGCTGATTTTCGAGCTGAACCAGAAATAATTAATGGTGTTCTTGCCTCATCAATTAAAATTGAGTCAACCTCATCAATAATTGCGAAATTAAGTGGGCGCTGAACCATTTGTTCTTTGTAGAGCACCATGTTATCTCTTAAGTAGTCAAAACCAAACTCATTATTCGTTCCGTAAGTAATATCCGCTAGATATGCATCACGTTTTTCTACTTTAGACTTACTATTGACGTTCAGTCCTACAGTTAAACCAAGGAAATTAAATAATTCTCCCATTTCACGTGCATCACGATCAGCTAGATATTCGTTAACTGTAATAATATGCACACCTTCACCAGTGATTGCATTTAAATAAGCTGGCATTGTTGAGGCTAACGTTTTACCCTCACCAGTCTTCATCTCTGCAATATCCCCACCATGTAAGACGATTGCTCCAAGTATCTGTACAGCGAAAGGACGCATCTTCAAGACTCGCTTTGAGCCTTCGCGGACAACAGCATATGCTTCAACTAATAATTCATCTAAGGTTTCCCCATCTTTGTAACGTTGTTTAAACTCTTCAGTTTTTGCCACTAACTGCTCATCTGTTAGTTTTTCATACTCTGGCTCCAGCGCTTCAATTTGATCGACAGTCGCTTGAAGTTCTTTTAATTTACGTTCATTGCTATCAAATAATCGTTTAAGTAATCCTCGCATCTTTTATACGCTCCTCTATATCCAATATAACCTTTTTCAAAAAAGGTAATTGACTACCTAATATAATAACACTCACACACTATTATTACAACATTTATCCATATTATGACTCGCATTGCTTTGATTGAAAATAGCGCCTAATCTTAAATGATTAAATTGGGTTTTATCTAAATTACGCACGTCAGAACGACTCACACTTTTTCAATTTTCCATCGCTCCTTTATAGTCAATCCAGTCACAAGAAAGGTAAGTCCTTTGTCAATGACATGGAATTGTCCAATAAATTATGTTAAAATAAAGGAAGGCTGTTTTAGCTTAAAAATTTGTTTTATATAGAGAGTGAGTGGCAGTATGGGGCGGACATGGAATCAATATATTGTTAAACAAGAAAACAAAACCCTTGTTTTAACGACAATTATGAATCAAACTCCGATTTCACGAGCAAATGTTGCTAAAACAACAGGATTAAATAAAGGAACTGTTTCATCATTAGTTAGTGAGTTAATTGATGAGGAACTTGTTGAAGAGTCTGGCCCAGGTAAGTCGAGTGGAGGACGTCGACCAGTTATGTTGATTTTCAACAAAAATGCTGGTTACTCAGTCTCAATTGAATTAGGTGTAAGCTATCTGTTGGGTGTTATTACTGACTTAAATGGATTAATCATTGATCAAGAACTGATTCAATTGAAAACAACTCATTTTGATACAGTTTTTCCAATCATGACTGACTTAATTAAAGAATTAATTATTCGCGTTCCTAAAAGTCGATATGGTGTGATCGGAATAGGTGTCGGTGTTCCGGCAGTCGTCAGCCAAGATGGCAAAATTCTACTCGCTCCAAATTTAAATTGGAAAAATGTTAGATTGAAGGAAAAATTAGAACGTATTTTCGATCTGCCTGTTTTTATTGAGAATGAGGCAAATGCCGGCGCTTACGGGGAAATGCGATTTGGTTCGAGTCAGAATTCACGTCATACTATCTTTGCCAGCATTGGGATCGGGATCGGTGTCGGCATGATCTTAGACGGAAAATTATATCACGGCTTAAATGGGTTTGCTGGTGAGTTAGGTCATATGACTATTGTTAAAGATGGTAGAGATTGTCGTTGTGGCAATCAGGGATGTTGGGAACGTTATGCTTCTGAACAAGCTGTGATTGATGAGGCGATCAAACGTAACCTTGTAAATATTGATCAAGTTGAACCGTTTGATCAACTGATAGAACTGGCTAATCAAGGGGTAGAAGATGTCATCAATTTATTTGAAGAAATTGC
>CAZONN010000051.1:1764-9636 GCA_964581235.1 uncultured Amphibacillus sp. | reverse complement strand
CTTGATCAACTGTTTTTACCGAACTTGATACCTCACAAGCCGGTATATCATTGGCACCTTCATAGTGACTTTTTTTCCTTGCTTGCTTTGCTGCCTCTATTTCTAGCGTATAACGTTTTCTAATCGTCGCATTCCACCTGAAACCACATGCAGCTGGTGTACGATTGAGCTGCTTAGCTACATATTTAAAACTCTCTAGCTGAGTATAGCCTTTTTTAATATAATCAATCACATTATTTGCAAGTAACATGTCTTCCTCTTTTGTCCACGCATCTTGTCGATTTGCTCTCATCTTCACTCGCTCCTTATTCCAATTTACTTTATCCGGCCAAGCAGGGAATCTCATAAGGAATCAAACGCTAATTTACTATCCTAACCTGAGCCAATTAAACAAAAAGGTTTGATCCACTTGATTGTTTACTTTATCTATATGCAATATAAACCTCTGATAGAATAATGATTTTAGAAACAACGATAACAAACGTGGTTTTAAGATATGTAGTCACTTACAAGCAGTTGAGGATTTTGAATGAAGTGATTGAAACGGAGGACATCGACTTCTGTAGAAAAAGCAAACGATCTCCTATGGGACGAGTAAACGAAAAACACGTCCATTTAGAGTGAAATTCACGAGTTCTGACTACTAGACAATTATTCGTGTTTTATACCTTATTAAGTAATTATAAAATTCATTCACTTGAACAAAATAAAAAAATGCCAACTCAAATTGAGTTAGCATTTTATCGGTTTGTTAAAAATATTAAGCTTCAACAACCTCTTTACCACCGTAGTGGCCACACGCTTTACAAACATGGTGAGGTTTAGTTAGTTCATTACAATTTGAACATACAACCATTCCTGGTACATGTAGTTTTTTATGTGTACGTCTTTGATTTGTTACTTTTTTAGATGTTCTTCTCTTTGGTACTGCCATTTCCTACACCTCCTTCACTTCCAAAACGAAAATCTACAGTAGATAAAGACTGGAAGTGACTTTTTACATTTATCTTCATTGATTTTCATTTTTCTTATCATTAAGTAATGTCTGTAATTTCGCCATCCGCGGATCAATTTTATTCTCATTTTCCTCTTCTGTAATGACCGACCAGCCATTACCGGAAGAAAGAGCATTTGCTTTAATTTGATCTTCAGTAGCGTAGACTCTAAATGGAGTCTCCAATATTACATTTTCCTTGATATATGGTTCTAAGTCAAGGATTTCTCCTGTAATTAGGTGAATATCTGAATCTTCATCTTCTTCAAAGTAAGGATCGACTGAAAATAGTTCCAATGCATTTATTTCAAAAGTATAAGGTACATCAACCAAAGTCCTTGCACACGGCAGAATCATCTCGCCAGTAATCTGCAATTGACAATGAATTAAGTCGTCTTTTTTTGCTCCTTCACACTTCACATGTACAGAACCTATTTTCCGAATATCATTATTCAGTTGTTCGAGTTCAGATAAATCAACAGTTGCTTCAATTGGTAAACCATCCGATTGAATCATCTTTAGGAGTGGAATTTTCATTGTTATCACCTCGAAAGCACAAAGTATATTTTAAAAGGATTTGAGCTATTTGTCAATATATTTTCTTGACAGTTTAAAAATAACTTATTAAAGTAAAATATAGTCGTTCTAATACAATATTAAAGTAGGAGTGATTTACATGAAAGCTGTTGGTTTAATTGTTGAATATAATCCCCTCCACAATGGACACTTACATCATATCGAACAAGCTCGATTAAAGTCAACTGCTGAGATTGTAATCGCAATAATGAGCGGTCATTTTTTGCAGCGTGGCGAACCCGCCATTGTGGATAAATTTACTCGCGCAAAAATGGCAATAGAACAACAAGTTGATCTCGTTTTCGAGCTTCCAACCGTCTATGCAATCCAGCATAGTGATCTATTTGCTCGTGGGGCGATAAATATATTAAATGCCTTACAGGTTGATCAAGTTATCTTTGGTAGTGAACAAGGTGAGATTGAGCCTTTTAATCACACACTGCGTCTGATTAATGCGAATCAATCGCTATATGAAGATATAGTACATAAATATTTAGACCAAGGAAACAGTTATGCTACAGCTAATAAAGTTGCACTTGAGACAATTAGTTCAGGTGCTATTCTCGATTTAAACATGCCCAATAATATGCTGGGCTTTAGTTATTTGAAGGCACAACAAAAGATTAACGCCAATATGAAGATTGACACGATAAAACGGATTCAAGCAGCGTATCATCAAGATGAGTTATCTTACCCAATTGCAAGTGCAACAAGTATTAGAAATCAACTATTAGGATCACTAGCCGGGAAAACAAATCTAACCTTAACCATGCCTCCATCTAGTTTTCAATTATTAGAGCAATATATACAATTAACTGATACTTTTCATGATTGGGAGCTATATTTCCCAATGCTAAAATATCGAATCTTAAGTGATTCAGTTGATCAATTAAGAGAAATTCATGGGATGACAGAGGGACTAGAATTTCGATTGAAGAAAATGATTCAATCTAGTCAGACATTTGTTGAGTTTTTGGGTCGAGTCCAAACAAAACGCTATACTAAAACACGATTGCAGCGCCTATTTGTTCATCTTTTATTACAACTTACTAAAGATGAAGTCAAGGACCAATTGAATCAAATTGAACTTGTAGATGAAGTCAGATTACTAGCAATGAGTCAGAATGGTCAGGCCTATTTAAATCAACTCAAGCAATCGAGTGATTTAAAGATCGTTAGTCAGTTAAAAAGGAATCTATCCGATCGACTACTGATTGACGAAAAAGCAACATCAATTTATTATTTAGCTTTAAAAAGTAAAGCACAACAGACCCTACGCCAACAAGAATTTAAACCACCATTTTAATAGCACATCGCTAACCAATCAGCAATGTGCTTTTTATCATCCTTAAAAATTATTGTAAATAATCGAGTGCTTCTTGGAAGTTGTCGATTGGAACGATTTCCATCTCAGTTCCGATATCTTCAGCAGTCGCTTTTGCCAGTTCATAGTTTGAGCCTGCACGACCACCCTCATTAGGAACAAAGAAAATTTCGCAACCTTCCCGATCTGCTGCCACCACCTTTTTATCTACGCCACCAATTCGATAAACATTCCCGTTATAATCAATCTCACCTGTCCCAGCGATTTTCAGCCCATTCGTTAAATCAGCTTCAATTAATTGATCATAAATTTCAAGTGCCATTACAAGACCCGCACTTGGACCACCGATATTACCACTCGCAAATTCAATTGTTCGGTCAAATTCAACTTCACGATTAGTGACTAACTGAATACCAATACCATGTTTTTCCGGATCTTCAGGAAAGGTAACTAATTCAATCGTTGTCTCAAAACGCTCAGCTTCCCTTTCAACAAGAAAAGTCAATTTATCACCTACGGAGTACTGATCAACCGTTTCTATTAAATGATCAGCATCTAAAATTGTTGTTCCTTCAACCTCAATAATTTTGTCTGCTGTTTGTAATACGGCTTCAGCAGGCATTCCTTCCAAAACAGAAACAACATAGACACCTTCATAACTAATATCAATTTGTTCGTCTGCTGCTTGATAAGCAACAACAATCGCCGCTTCTTGGGAATTTTCCATTAACTGTAGTTGGTCACTCAAATAATCTTGGCGATTATAACCCTCAGGAAACAGATCATCCATACGGTGAATATCTTGATACTTCATAAAATTAGCTAATAATAATGAAATAGGTGTCGCTTGACCACCTCTAACCGTTACAAGGTGCAGATCACCTTCACTTTCTGTTGCATCCGCCACTTTCACGACTGGGTTCAATGGTTCCGCACTACCTGGACTGTATATGTAATAAGGTAATGGTATATATGAGAGCGCTATAATAAAACCCAAAAATAAGATAAATGATATTAATCTTTTATGTTGTCGCAATACGAAAACTCCCTCCATTATTTGAGATCAGGCACGCTGTGCAGAATTTCCACTTTCAATTGAACTTATAGTTTGCTGGCATATTCCTGCCTTGGACATGCGTATAGTAAATAGAAGCAATCAAATTCAACATTAGTGCTATTTTACTCTTTTTTTAATGTCTTGTATAGGCAGTTGATGCTAAATTATTTGAGGAGTGACCCATATGAAGGGAAAAATTAAATCAATTCTTTTGGCCAGTGGTGCACTATTATTTGCTGTTTGTCTCCTTACTATGCCTACAGAAACCGTTGAAGCAAGTAAACGAGGCTTGGACATTTGGGCAAGCTCTGTCTTCCCATCTTTATTACCCTTTTTCGTGACTGGCGAGCTACTGATCGGGTTTGGTGTCGTTCACTTTATCGGTGTTCTTTTCGAACCAATCATGCGACCCTTGTTTAACGTTCCTGGTGTAGGTGGATTTGCTTGGGCAATTGGAATGGCTAGTGGCTACCCAGCTGGTGCAAATTTTACCGCAAGAATGCGTCAGGAAGGACAGATTAGCAAGGTAGAAGCTGAAAGGCTCATTGCTTTCACACGTTACCACACTTACCTTTATGGACGATTTATCCAAGCTGGCTTAGCTGCTATGCTTATATTATGCTTATCTCCACTCATTCATTTGAAAAATGATTCACCTATTAGACAGGCAATTCCGGTTCAAAGTCCAGTCACAGATGATCTATGGCGCTTAATCATCCAGTTTTTAAACCATTACGGAATGTTAATCACGATCGCTAGTTTAGCTGTCTGTTTTATCATTCTACTTTATCGACTAATTAAACAATATAAAGGAAAGTAAATGGTCTGATCACCATCGACTTTCCTCTAGAATCAACTAAACTAACCTTCGTTAGTCTTAAATTTTTCTTTTAACGCTTTTTCTACCGCTTCTGGCACAAGATCGGTGACGTTAGCGTGGTATTTGGCAACTTCCTTGACAACACTTGAGCTAAGAAATGAGTATTTATTATTTGCCATTATATAAAATGTCTCTATTTCTGCATATAGCTTACGGTTCATCGAGGTGATTTGCAATTCATATTCGAAATCACTAATTGCTCGTAGGCCTCTCACTAATGCGTTTGCTTTCTTTTTCTTTGCATAATCCATCAATAAGCCACCATGACTATCGACAGACACATTATTAAGGTGTTTTGTTGCCTCACTAATTAACTCCATCCGCTCTTCAATTGAAAAGAGTGGAGATTTTGAATCATTGTGAAAAACAGCAACAATCACATGATCGAAAACTTTTGCTGATCGTTCAATAATATCTAAATGTCCATATGTAATCGGGTCAAAACTCCCTGGACAGATTGCTAGTCTACTCATCTTCATCTTCCTTTGCTTTGTATATTGATATAGCAATTGAGCTACCATAATTTTGAGTGCGATGCTTTTTAAATTTTGCTACAACTTCAGGTAATACTTGTGCTTTATCATGTTCACAGATTATTACCGCACATGGTGAGGCAATTTGTTGTTTGGATATTTCCCCAATTAAGCGTTGATAATAATTTTTTTCATAAGGAGGGTCGATAAAAATAAGATCAAACTTAGTCGAGCGTTTACCAAGTGCCTTTAGTGCTCTAAAAGCATCATTTTGATAGACTTCTGCTTGATCATCTATTTTTAATGTGATAAGGTTTTTCTTAATCACTTGAATCGCCCGCTTTTGTTGATCTATGAATACAGCTTGTCTAATACCACGACTAATTGCTTCTATACCTAGACTACCACTGCCGGCGAATAAATCTAAAGCAATTCCCCCATTAAAATATGGACCAATAATATTAAAAAGAGATTCTTTTACTTTATCTGATGTTGGTCTCGTTAATTGATTATTGATTGTATCAATTGAGCGACCTTTCAACTTTCCAGATACGACTCGCATAGCTTCACCCCGTTATTCTCACTCAAATAGTGCAATTAATACTTCCCAATCTTATCACGAAAACAAGTCAAAAACCATCATTGTTGATGGTTTGAATTAATTGAAATTTAACAATGAATAAATTTGAATAGATTATTAATAAAATGGGTATGCTTAGCTAATGAAGTGCTGTTAACTAATAGCCACTTCAGGAAGACGGAATCAGTCTACGTTTCCCCATAGGCGCTTTTTCCGGTTTCTCCTCTCCCTTTGCCTTTTTAATTCGACAAAAGAACTAAAAAGGGCCTGCAGATTATCTCTTCTGCAGGCTTTTTTTATCAAGGTCTTTTTGGGAAAAATTAAATACCCATTTTATAATCGTATTCTTTTGCTTCATCTACGATTGTATTATCAAACTCTTGATTAATAAACGGTTTAAATGATCGCTCTACTTTTTTAACAAATGGCAATCTTTCTAATCTACTCACTCTGTCTGCAACTTGATCTTGATCTACATAAATAACAGCATATCTTAATTTACGAGATACAGAGATGAGATGACCATGACGTTTTAACTGCTTAATATTTTTCATCTGTCTAAACCAGACGATCAATCCTTGACGTTTTGTTCTTATCATTTTAAAACCTCTCTTTTTCTGCCGAAAAACTCAAGATACAATATTATGTGCCACATCCACAACTACCACCATGTCCACAACCAACGTCGGTAAATAGAGCACCTTCACGAGGAACCATAATTTGCTTGCTTACACTATGTGCGATTCTCTCACTTATATCATCTAACAGCATTTGTAATTCACGTTCAGCGACTTTAAATTGCGCAACAGAATCCAGCATATCAACTTCTCGCTTCAGCAATCGTATTTCTTTGGTGATGACACGATAGTCCGGGTGATAACGTCCAAATCTTTGTACGTCTTCATACTGTTCTTTTTTATGTTCGAAAGCTTTTAGCAATGCTTGTGATTGCTGATCCTTCTTAAGTTGTAGTTTCTTCTCTATATAATTTAACATTTGTTCTGATTGATTGACCATCTCAGATAATTCATCTGTTAAATCTAACAAATTAATTGTTTCTACTGTCGCTAACACGATGAACACCTCCATTAACCCAATTATATCAGTTATTTAGCAAATTAAAAGACCGAGGTCAAAAAAAGTGTCGATTTAATCAAGCATTCGGTAATTGGGGTGGTTGTGGTATTTGTGGAAGTGGTGCTTGAGTTTGTTGCTGACTACCTTTTATTTCAGAAAAATGACCAATTAATTTTTTAAGCTCTCCAATCGCAGAATCAGCTTGTTTAAGATGTTGATCGATATTATCAAATTCAATTTTTTCGATTAATCCTTTTATTTGGTCTGACCATTTTTTCTTTTTCTCACTCCCCTCGTCTTTGTCCACTTCAGTTTGATCAGCAATAAATTGATCCCAAAATGAATCTGTCTCACCATGCTTTTGATAATGCTTAAAATAGTACTTTAGATCATGTTCACCGGATCTGGCCGCACGAATCAGTTTGGGGTTTTTTTCAGCAAAAGCTTTAAAAACTTTAACGTCTGGATGTAAATTTAAATTTGCCAAATCTTTCACCTCCTAGAGCTCGGTTTTATATACTCTATGCCCCTTGCACAACTTCCGTCACCCGATTCTGGTAGAATATAAATAAGGTTGACCGTTTGGCCAACCTTATCTACAAAGAGCCCCACTAATGAAAGTGATCATGTTCAGAAATATCTTCTAGTGCCTCAAATGCAACTTGATCAGATTGTTCTTCAGTAACAAGGTCTCCAAGCGAAACAATCCCAATTAATCGATTATCTCTCACAACTAGTATCCGACGAATCTGATGTTCACTCATTAATTCGCCTACTTCAATAACCGCTGCATCCTCACGACACGTAACAATGTCTTCCGTCATACAGTGCTCAACGACTTCGTCCGGCATCATTCCTTGTGCGTAGCCTCGAATCACTAAATCACGATCTGTGACGATTCCAATTAAATC
>CAZONN010000051.1:0-1664 GCA_964581235.1 uncultured Amphibacillus sp. | reverse complement strand
CAATTAAATCTGTCGACATAATCTCTTTAATTTTTAACAAGGTAATTAGACCCCCTCTATTTTAAAAACAAACATTTTTGTCTACACTGATTAGTATGATCTAAACAATGTAAATTTTTCATTTTCTATTGTAATTTTTTAATTAAAACTGTTCTTAGACTGTAAAACATGGTATAGTTCTATAAAGTAAGTAAGCGTTTTTTCATACTATTATACATAGATAAAATCGTTCATTAGTCCGACAGAAAGCAGGGATGCAAGTGGCAAGTTTTTTAAACAAAAAGAACTGGACTTTAGTTATTTTGACCGTTGTAATTCTTTTTTTGTTTTTCTTCATTTTACCGATTTCCGTACCTTTAGTAGTTGCCTATACTACAGCTCTAATGCTCAACCCTTTAGTTCGTCTCTGCCAAAAAGGTTTTAAAATTGGGCGAAAACTTAGTGTCACAATTGTTTTTATCGTATTTTTACTTCTACTTAGTTTGATTGGGTATTTTACAGTCACAAGCGTGATTAAACAACTCGTCTCATTGGCAGAAAATACACCTACTTATATTATTCAAATCAATCAGGCTTTACTTAGTTGGGGAGATTCACTCGAAGGTTTTATGGCTGACTTGCCAACTGAGTTTGTCAATGAAGTTAATGCAGGGATTCGTAGCAGTGCCGATGCTTTAACTGACTTTATTAAAAATACTTTTCGTGTTGATCGAGTAGCTGGATTTGTCGCTGCGATACCGAATTACATCGTCAGTTTTATCGTCTATTTAATTGCTTTATTTTTATTCATGATTGACCTACCATCGATTATTACTAAATTCTACAACTTATTTAGTGACGCTAGTGCACAAAAGATTCAATACGTAACCAACAGATTGAAAGGTGTCCTATTCGGATTTTTGAAAGGACAATTCCTGGTCAGTCTAATTATTTTTTCAGTTAGTCTAGTTGGATTGTTTATCATTGTGCCTGAATATGCCTTGATCATGTCAATTATCATCTGGGTCATTGATATGATTCCGATTATTGGTTCAATTATCATTTTAGCTCCTTGGTCGATTTATATGTTCTTAATTGGCTCAACATTTGTTGGGATTGAATTAGCTGTTTTAGCGCTGATTCTCTTAGCGATTAGACGAATAGTTGAACCAAAAGTAATGGGTGTTCAAATGGGATTATCTCCATTGACAACCTTAATTTCAATGTATATTGGTTTGAAACTTTTTGGTTTATTCGGCTTTATCATCGGCCCGGTTGTTTCAATTATTTTTACCTCCGCTAAAGAGCTAGGTATCATTAAATTCAATTTCAAAATTTAATATTTTTGCAGACACAAAAACGTCAATCATTTTTGATTGACGTTTTTATTTTTTTTCATATTATATTTACAAGATAAATGTTTAATCACTCGTTTATCTTTGTTGTGATTTTTCGTGAATCAAATTAAGTTGCTTTTCTAAATTATCTAATAACGCCTTGCCTTCCTGTACCTCAATTAAATCCATTCTTACAGCAAAGTCGATTTCTCTAGACAATCCAAACATATGAGTATCCAAAACTTCTTCATACAATGGACATTGTGGCAATGTTAAATTATCCATTTGCACTTGGATGAGCTTTAAAATTTTATCTGCATCAGCCTTAAGAAGGGCATAGGCTTTATT
>CAZONN010000050.1:0-9667 GCA_964581235.1 uncultured Amphibacillus sp. | reverse complement strand
ATGATCAATGATCTCATTGTAATCACTTGAGGAAATAACTATTTAAAATTAAATCCCGGCTCTGAGCTGTTACCCCCACTATGAAAAATCGGCTTCGATTTGGATTTCTACAGTGGGGTTATTTAAATCAATTAAATTGATAAAACCTATGAGAGTAAAGATGATCTTGGTTTATACTAAGATCATCTTTTTATCATTGTAAATTCAAATAAACAATCTATAGGAGGTGTCGTTATGGGTAAAGATATGACATCAGGAAATCCATTAAAATTAATTCTCTTTTTTGCGTTTCCTATGTTAATTGGTAATGTATTTCAACAATTTTATAATATGGCTGATACCCTAATTGTGAGTCAGACATTAGGGATGAATGCTTTAGCTGCGGTTGGTTCAACAGGTAGCGTTAACTTTTTAATTCTCGGACTAGCAATAGGGATCACTGCTGGATTAGCTGTTATTACTGCTCAACGTTTTGGCCGTAAAGATATTGAGGGATTAAGAAGAAGTTTAGGTTCAAGTTTAGTGATTATTGTTATCGCTAGTGCACTCTT
The DNA here is from genome assembly GCA_964581235.1 of uncultured Amphibacillus sp. Classification (GTDB taxonomy): domain Bacteria; phylum Bacillota; class Bacilli; order Bacillales; family Amphibacillaceae; genus Amphibacillus. The sequence continues at coordinate 9,116 of CAZONN010000050.1, read as the reverse complement.
AACTTATTTTGCAACTGCAAACACAAGAGAAATTTTAGAATTAATGCAAACACCACCAGAAATTATCGATCAAGCTTATGATTACTTGGTCGTGATCTTCGGTGGAATTGGTGTGACTGTTATTTTCAATTATTTATCTAATGTTTTGAGAGCAATTGGTGATAGCCGAACACCTTTAATCTTTTTAATCATTGCATCTATTTTAAACGTTATCTTAGATTATACCTTTATTTTAGTATTTAACATGAATGTTGAAGGCGCTGGATATGCAACGGTCATTGCCCAAATCGTCGCTACGATTCTTTGTCTAATTTACATTAAACGTAGAGTACCAATTTTAAGAATTTATAAAGAAGATTGGACATTAGATTGGCACGAGTATAAAGAGCACTTACGAATTGGACTTCCTTACGGCTTCCAATATTCAATCATTGCTTTTGGTACAATCGCTGTTCAAATTACATTGAATCGATTAGGTGCTGTTTCAGTTGCAGCTTATACAGCTTCATCAAAAATTGACCAACTTTTAACGATGCCACTTCAAACAATTGGTGTTGCTATATCAACCTATGTTGCGCAGAACTTTGGCGCTGGTAAGTATAATCGGATTAAACAAGGTGTTCGGTCAATTTTAAAGATAACCTTAGTTTACAGTGTTTCTATCGGATTTATTCTTTGGTTCTTCGGTCGAAAGTTGGCGACCTTGTTCGTTGATGGAAACAATGAGGCTGTTTTAAGCTTAGCAGAACAATTTTTCAGAATTCAAGCGCCATTCTACACTTTCCTAGCACTTGTCTTTATCCTAAGACTTGCTTTACAAGGTTTGGGTAATAGTTTTGCTCCAACACTTGCGGGTGCAATGGAGTTAGTTGCTCGAATCTTTGGAGCAATTATTTTATCAAATCTATTCGGATTTAGTGGTGCAATTATGTCTAATCCACTCGCCTGGATCGCCGCTGTTGCTATATTGATTCCAGCTTATTTTTCAACAGAGCGATTAATCACAAACGAGCCAAGTCCACTAGCAAAAAGATTCGCTTTTGGTTCAAAAGAAGTGATTCGAACAGTGAATGCACAAAAAAATGAATAGCATCCCAGACAAAAACGTTGATGAGCATAAAAACTCATCAACGTTTTTTTATTGTTCAAACAAATCCATTTGTTCTACTTGTTGAAGTCGATCCATTTCTGGTGGCTCATGATCTTCAAAGTAAGCATAATTGAGTTGTTTACTTGTTTCCATTACCTGTTTACTTGCATCCGTTGTCTGACGCAATCGACAACTATAGATAACAGGAAAGTAATCTTGCAAAAATTTACCCTCAGCATGTGCAGTCAAAGCAATCATTTGAAAGCCTAATTGCTCCGCAACAAAAAAGACTGGGCTTAGAACATGATCACTCGATGCCGCTCCGAACGGGTTATCAAGAATTACCGCGCGTTGTCTTTTCCTATCACCTGTTTGGTAACCTTTCTTTTCTGCAACGTAATTGAGAATCCCTAAAAATAAAGTCATATTCTTGCTCCATCTTTCACCACCAGACCAAATATTACTTTGCTCCCACGAGTGTGGACGTGAACTGACTTGATTATCATTAGTTACTTTGCGACAACTAACGCGCATCGTTTCACTCTGCATCACAATTTGTAAAAGTTGCTTCGATTCTAACCATGATTCAATTTTCTTTCTAATCGCCGCTTTATCTTCTAAGCCGTTGTCTAAAGTATCATCCTCTTGATTTAAATTATTTAAAATCCATTCAATGTGATCACGTAAACGCGACAATCCTAACTCTCTATCCCAATCTGGAATTTTAAATTCAAAGATTTGTTTCCATGTATCATTCACCTTAACGCGAGTTTTCTTTGGAATTTGGGCTAGTTCCTCAGTAACATTAATTAAATGTGTATGAATTTGATTAATAAATGACTGTAGGATTTTATCACTTGCTCTAATATGTTCATTCGCATATTGTGAGCTACGCTCGATACTCTTCGTCATATTTTGTTTGAAATTTACAACATCAGTATAATTGAGCTTCGTTTCAATTCCAGTGATTGCCATTTGTTGTAGTTTAATATTTGAAATATAGTTTTTGCAAAACGATTTAAACTTGTGTTGTTCATTTCTAACACCATTTTGCTCCTGTTCTACAATATTTAAATCCGCCTTTAAGCTATCAGTTGCACGTTTGACAGTTTGCTCACGCTGATAAGTATAATCACGTAATTGATTTGGCGTTAAACGAACCGCTTCAATGTCCGGTGCATTAAAGTGATGTCTTTCAATATGATTTTCCAGCAAGTGAATTGCTTTTTTAATCTTGATCAATTCTTGCTCCACTCGACTCAATGACTGATCTAAAAATTGTTTCTGCTTTAATAATTCACTTGCTTGTTTACTTAACTCTGCTTCAACTTTTGTCAGTGATTCCTTGAATACTTGGATCTCATCGTCAGGATATTTTTTATTAAACTGATCAACTATTGTTTCAACTTTTCCAGCTTGTTTATCTCGTTTAGTTTTTCTCTTGGCTAATTCCACTTTCTGCTTATCAATTGCTGTCATTAGCCTTTGATGTTCTTTTAACAGTTTTTCAATTAATTGATCACCATCACTTGGAAATACTTTCGTAAGATCGAGTGTCTGATTATCTTTTAAAATTAACTCAATTTGAGCTGTCAATCTTTTGAGTTCTTTCTCGGTTGTTTCCTGACGCACTTCCCACGCTTCTCTTGAACGATTGATATCTTGTGCTTTCATTTCAAATGTTTTCAGTCGATCCAGAATCAATCCCCTGTGATCATCCGTATAAATCGGGGTGAATGATGATACCTTATCATAATCGTCTTCAGACTTTAATGATATTTCTTGTTGTGCGAACCCAGCAATCCTTTCACGTAAATTTGCTTTATCGGCTTCAAAAAGGGCCTTTTTCTCGATCAGTTTTGTAATCTTCTTGGTTAGGACTGTGATCTCGATACCAATCATTTGTTGTTTCTCTCTCGCTTGTTTCACATTATCTTGATGACGAGTGAAGCGCATGCCTTTTTCAATAATCAGATCGAGTCCTCGCTTCTCAGCTGAGCTCGCCTCAATTGTTTCTGTTAGTTCGGTTATTTCACGTTGATAGCCAAGTAACCGTCGATCTGTATGCTCCAGTTTCATTGTCAATGACTCAATTTGATTATTGAGGTCTGCTCGTTCTGTTTGCTTCGCTAATAACTCTTGATATGGATAATTTTCATGAAATTCGCTCACTCTATTTTCAAGCATTTCCCAACGTTTAATCTCTCGATTGTTATTTTCACGTCGATGCCTAATCTCTTTTGCATGTTGACTAAGTGCTTCTTTCCAGTCGGTAAAATTTTTAGCTACGATGTTGTGTTGCCAATGATTCGGTGTGATCCACTCTAAATATTGTTCAGCATTAATTGTTAAAGCAGCTTCCGTCGTTAACACTAAAATAGGATATTGTAATTGATCACGATTTGAATGTAACTTTTTGATTACTTTTTGCTGCTCTTTTTTTGTCGTAATTAATGTGTTTGACCAAAAAGGATAGCTCTTTAGCTGTTGCTCTTCTTCAGGATCAAGTGCGGACAAATATTCAATTCCCATCACTAAATAATCAAATTCATTTTTCCATGCTTGAATATTCTGCTCGACATAAGGATCAGCAAAGAAGACTGCTTGCTCCTCATAGTCATCGACAAATCGGTACGCCAACCGTTCCGCTGATAAATAACGATCTTGATCTTTTTTTAATTTAGTAAGCTGTTCTTCAATCCGTTGACTGATCGAGTGCTCGGTTGTATAAACATTCGTTAACGACTTCCACTGTGGTCTAATGTCACCTAAGTGGCTAATGATTTGCTTTTCTGCTAGTTCAAATTGATCTAAATCATATGTTAAATGTTGTTGTTTACTTTTAAGTAATTGCAGTTCTGTTGTTAAAGCTTCTTTTGCTTCGCTTTCTATTTTATCACTATCAAACGCTTGTTTTCGCAATTTATTTAAATCAATAATCTTTTCATCCAAGTTTTGACTTCGTTCATGCCATTCCTTTAATTTCTGTTCAACTTGTTCTTCTTTTGGATTGGCCAAGATTTCTTGTTTAATATGGGCGATTTCTTTCTCTGATGATTCTATTATCCCAACTTGTTGTCCTTCAGCAGCATTCAACTGATCTCTTTCTTTCGTCATTTCATCAACCATTTCTGTTAACTGATCAATTTGACGGTTAATTGGATTAAGTTCATATTGAATGTCTCTTTTTTCTTTACTTAATGTTTCAAGCCTTTGTTCATACCACCCACGTAAAGTTTGTTTTACCTCAGTTAATTGCTCATTAATTTCTTCCGCTTCAACCGACTCGTCAAGTGTTGCTAATTGGTGTCTAATCTCAGCTAAATAGACTTCAAGTTCTGTTTGTTGTTGTTTATATTTTGCTACTTCTAATGTCAATCGTTCATTAATAGCAATATTATTCGATTCACTTAGCTCTGCTTGCTTAATTTCTACCTCATCATGATCGTTAACTAACTGCTCGTGTTTCTGTTTTTCTAACCCAATGTGATAAGATGCTTCTTTGATCTTGTGATGTACTTGCTTTGCATCCCACTCATCCATTTGGTTTCTCAGGTTTTTCAACTCAGATTGCATCGCTTTATTCTCTGTTAATGCTGCTTCCCAAAGCCCTTTTACTTGGCTTTTTGTTTGTCGATACTTTTCCTCGACCTGATGGAGGTGTTCATAATGATCAACATAAATATTTAACTTTGCTTGAATTTGTTTATTTTCTTCAATCGTTTCCTTAAGGCTCAAATAATTTTTTAAACTTTCATGCTGTTGTTCAAACATATCAGCAAATGTACTTTCTTTATGCCCTTCGATTGAATCCTCAACAGTCGGAATTAAAAGACGATCAAACAATTGATTTGTCGTTTTGCATTGATCAAAAAAGGCCTCTACGCCACCTTCTGAACTGTTAATCTTGATAATATTATCCCATTCGCTTGCAATGATTTGATAATTCTCTTCTATATATGTCCGATACTCTGTAATCGTTGAAAAAGTGCGAGCCGATAGTGTCGTATCTCGCATATGACCATAGTAATCTTGCATTTCTCCGCGAACTGCCGGACGCTTCCCATCAGCACTCTCTTTGACAAATGGCATATTAGTAATCCCATTTGGATCATTTTCACCATACTCATAAACATAGCGCAATGAATCAATACCTTGTTTCGTTGCATTAATTGATACAGCGGTCACTACATAATTCCTCGGATGCTCTTTATTAATCCACTCAATCGCAATATGTGCAGGTTCATTTTGGACAACTAATGTATGCTTTATTTTCCGATTAGCTAAATCAACGTGCGGGAAAATTGCTTGTAATGCCGTATGAATCAGAACCGTTTTCCCACCACCATTTTCTAATATGATTGCTGAGTTATGTCCATCAAAAATAAACAATTCATCATTGTAACGCTTATTACCATCATCATAAACAATGTTCGTTAATCTGATTTTACTAATTGTCGGCACCTAGGTTTTCCTCCTCAAAGCTGTAAATAAAGCTAAAAATATTTTTATTGTATTCTAACTCCATAAAGTAGCGTTCAACAATGGTTTTTGCCTTCTCTGTTAGCGTAATTTCATCATTTCCAATCTCCTCGATTAATTCTTGATCGATTAAGAAACGGCTTACCGTATTAATAAAACTAAAGCGACTAATCGTATTACCTGATTGCCTCTTGGCTGTTTCCTTAATGTCATCCATGTCTTCCCACTTTTCAATAATGAGACGCCAATTATATGAATACTCTCGTTCAAACTGCTTTAATTTGTCTTCATCATGTGTCTTTAATTGATCGATTCGCTCCTGAATCGACCTGACCCACTCTTCGATTCGTAAAAAACTTAATTTCGTTGTTGGACTTTGATAACTATCATAAAACTTACCGAACAAAATTAGGATTGCAAAATATAAAAGATAAATATCACCATTCGTTGCGCCCGACCGCAAATAGTTCCGTTTAATCCAATCATTACTAACATGAAATACAGATAATCTTGTTTCTGGAATTAAAAATAACTGTTCGCTCGTTCCGATCAAGACACAATCAACTTCTTTGGCAAACGTGTCGAGCAAATGGCGAATTTTCTCATCCGACCGATAAAGTTGGATATACTCTTTCCCAACCATTCCATCTCGTGCCAACATACTATAGATTTGAAATGCGTTAACGACATTTTGATGACTATAATTCATCTTCATCTCTCTCCAATCTAATCGTAAATTCTTGAATTGAAAATCGCTTTGTTGCTCGGATAATCTCTTCCTTCACCTCTTTAACCGTTAACGTTCGTCCAGCTAAATGTTGTAACGCCTTGCCGATTACACTTTTATCGTCATCATCAATTGAGAGCTGACTTGCAACTGGAGAGCGTTGATGAAGAATAATCCAAAAATCATAAAAATAACGGTTATTATAGATTGATTGCAAATCCATTTCTTTTAAATATTGAATGAATTCACCCAGCGAGCGTACATTTTCCTGATCATAACTTGTCACAAATAACGCCATGATTTGCTCATAGTTAGTCATCAATCGTTGTTGATAAATATCTGCAGATTTATCATCAATCTGATAGAAAACATTTTCAACATGTTCAGTTTGTTCTTCAATAATATTTTGATCAGCAAATAGTGTTAGTGGTGACCAAAGCAAATTTTCTTCCACTTTTAAGAATGGCTGCAATATACCTTTCATGGCGTCTAATGGTAATGGTGTCGAGACAACTTGCGAAACGATATCATGATCAAAATTAAATACTTGAATTCCGGTATAATAAAGCGATTCTTGTGCTGTAATTAATGTCGTATTTTTCAATTCAATTGTGTTATGAAGTAGCTCAGAGTGTTGATAATGGACAGATTCTAGCTCTCTAGTAATTTTAATAATCAGTTGATAGTTTTGTTTTTCTTTAATATGTAGATCCTGTGAAAATAATCGTTTTCTTGTGTCTGTAACAAATTGACGGAGTTCTTCAAATTCTTCATCTTCCCGCTGTAAACGATTATAAATATCATCAAGTAAATCCTTATACCGCTCAAATGTTTCTTCAGAGACAATACTTCTCTGGATTTCCTTTTTTAATCGATTAATTCGCTCCTCTAACGTTTCGACATCTACGACCATCTCGTTAATTTGTCGTAATGCACCTTTATACTCACCCTTTTCCAACTGTTTTCGCAACATTAATTGATTGATCGATAATTGAAATTCACTATAAAATTCTTTTGTCGCAAAAATAAGTTCAAGGCCATCTTCATCCAATGTATAAAATTGTGCATTTGTCGCGTGATCAAAATTATTTGCTTTTAAAATTGAATAATCAATCGTTTCATATTGTTGTTTATCCCAATTATAAAAGCGATACTCACGCTTTCGTCCTGTGCCTGGGCGAAAGGTGTCAATTAATGATCGCGCAAGACGTTCGTAATCTGGTCCGTCTAGTTGATAAGTCCCTTGCACAACCTGGATTAAAAACTGTGCTAATTCCTTCGCACCTGTTTTGTATTGGCGCATCAATTTTTGTTCAAAGAAAAATAGTAATGTTAGTAAGCCAAGGCCTTTCATATCGATTGGTTGTTTATTTAAGTCAGTTTCTCTTTTTCGGTCCAAGTCCGACAGCGGATCAAACAGAGCGAGGCGACGCATTCTCTCACCGTAACCATCTGTTATGTCATTGATTGTATCTATGTCCAATCTGTATCCCTCCAAATCGATTGTAATTCATCGGTTCCTAAAGTTTCTTGAGGTAAGTACATGCCATCTGCTAAAAACTGCTCGATATGATTAGCTGTTTTATTTGAAAAATGAGATGTGAAGGCTTTGACTGCCTCTGACCGCTTACGCTGATAGCCCTTGCCCTTCACAGGTTCTTTTAATAAACAGGCATGATAAAATGGCAGCGCCAGTTCGGTTGGTTGAATTTTTGATAGTAGATGCCAAATCAAGATACCCTCACGATCAAGATCACCAAAATAGAGAAAGTGATGCTTGGCGGTTACCGGGTATTGTTTGTAAAACTCATTTATACTACCAATGACTGCTTTACCGCTACCGTAGATCAATGTTGAGAAGTTTGTTGCTGTTATAGTAGGTAATAACCCTTGGTACGTTGCTTTATTTTCAACAATTAAATGGTATTGTTCGACTGAATTAATTAGATTGGGGTTAATTGCAAACATCAGCGGTTCAGCTGTCGATATAATTTGTAATTGATCATATAATCCAATCCTCTCTAACAACTCCTTCCCGCCTTTTTCGACAATCCACTTCTCATCACCAACCAATTGATAACTTCTTTCTGGAGCCGGAACTGGAGAGTTAAGCTGTGGATTTGTCGCAATAAATTGATTGATTTTTAATAGATATGGTAAATCCGCTTTCCAAATCGAATCGTCTTTTCCATAATAATAATCGATGTTGATCAATGGACTTAACTTTCTTCGATATTGCTGTAACTCTAGATGGAAATCTTCTACTAATATACTTTTATTAATCCGATACTGAAACGCTAATGAGGGGCGCCGCGTATTTCGACCTTTTGACTTCACCATCGTGAGTAGACCTGATTCCTCAAGTTCCAGTATTTTCGTAGCAAAAAGTTCATAGCTTGGATAGTGAACCATTAAGATTTTTTCAAGTTCCGCCAACATAATTGTCTTCCTTTTGAAAGTTACTAACAGGTGCCGAATCTGCTCCAATCAATGTCGTCCTCTCTCGTTTGATTAATTTACCTTCATTGTACTAAACTTCGACACTTTTAAAAACTGTTCATCAGCATTTATAGCCAATAATATTACTTTCAGTCACAAAAAAACGAGGGTTAATCACCCTCGTTACTCTCCAATCACACCACAAGCAATTCGTGCGCCAGCGTTTCCTGCAGGCTGGGATACATAGTCATCAGGATCAGAATGGATGACAAGCGTTGTTCCTTCATCAGTAAACAATGTGTTCTCTCCGTCTGGATTCAGAGTCACCATCATCAATCTTAAAAACTCCTAACCCAATAACAGGTATTTCTACTCCAT
>CAZONN010000049.1:0-9784 GCA_964581235.1 uncultured Amphibacillus sp. | reverse complement strand
GTTTCAAGCAGTTTACTAGCAAAAAGGTAGCAACCATTTTATACTGTAATTAGTGAATGATGACGAAGGAGTGAATCCAGTGCTTGAATTTTACTGTTATCCAAAATGTAGCACATGCCGCAAAGCGAAAAAGTGGCTTGAGCTAAATAATGTTAGTTACAATGATATTCACATCGTAGAGCAAACACCAAATGCAGAACAATTAGCAACAATGATTAAGACAAGTCAATTACCAATTAAGCGATTCTTTAATACAAGTGGTCAGAAATATCGCGAACTTCAGCTAAAAGATAAATTAGCAGATATGACAGATGAAGAAAAAATTAACCTACTTGCATCAGATGGGATGTTAATCAAGCGGCCACTCGCTTTTGATGGCGAAAAAGTCACGCTTGGTTTTAAAGAAGATCAGTTCGAACAGTATTGGAAATAAACAAGGAGGCTATCATAATGAGTGTACCAAGTGGATTAAAGTATTCAAATGAACATGTATGGGTCAAACAAGAAGGTGACAAATTTCGAATTGGTATTACCGAGCATGCACAAGACGAGCTTGGCGACCTCGTTTTTGTTGAATTGCCAGATGTTGGTGACGAATTAGCGATGACAGACACATTTGGTAGTGTCGAATCGGTTAAAACTGTTTCCGAATTATATGCACCAGTATCATTAGTTGTTGTTGAAGTTAACGAAGATCTCGAAGACAGCCCGGAACTAGTTAATCAATTACCATATGAAGATGGCTGGTTAATCGTGGTTGAGGCAACTGATAAAGAAGAACTTGATCAGCTATTATCAGCTGAACAATATCAAGGATTCCTTAATCAAGAGTAATTTAAACGATATTAACAATAGTGGCATTAACGTTGAAGATGACCTGAGTGAAAAACTCAAATGCATTCTTTACGGTAATGCCACTTTGTTTTGGCGTAATATAAATAGAATTAGCCCGGTTGGAACGTTAGTTGAATAGTGCTAGGATAAGATAATGATATCACCTAGCTAATGGTTCAAGTAGGAGTGATGGAGTTGGAAAAAAGGCAGATGATTTTTAAGCTTATCTTGCCATTAAATATAATTACTTCATACAGCTTGTCTGATCGAATTGTTAAACGATTTATTAACTAATTTTTATTAAACAAAAGGGCTGATCTCTTCAATTATCTTGAGGGGCTTCGTCTGAGCCGATAATTGTTGAACCACTTCACCCTTTTGATTAATGATCACTGTAGTTGGTACACCTTTGCAATTGTAAGCACGATAAACTTCGATACCTCGATCAACTAAAGTCGGTTGTGTTAAAAATTTTTGATGAAAATGAATCCCATCTTGTGGACAACGCTCTCTACCAACGACATTGATCGTAATAAATTTAATTTTTTCAGGATCTGCCACTTGGTAAAACTTCTCTTTTAGTGGTAAATCAACACCACATTCCGGACACCACGATGTCCAAAATGTTAAGATAATTACTTTCCCTAAATCATCCTCTAAGTTATAACTACCAAGATTATCTATGTAAGGCAAACTGAATGTTGGTGCTTTCATTTTTTCTCCTTTGCGTTATCAGATTTAAAAATAGTATAGCATGACGTGCGATATTTAAAAAAGTAATTGACACAGTTTTGGTCAAGTGCTATGATAACAGTTAATTAAATACGACATACTCTTATTTAGAGTGGTGGAGGGACTGGCCCGATGAAACCCGGCAACCGTTAAACATTTGTTGTTTAAAATGGTGCCAATTCCTGCAAAGTGTAAAATTTGGTAGATGAGAGGGCGCAAAGACTACATATAAAAAAACGTCTTTCTGTTCTTTCAAAAACAGAAAGGCGTTTTTTGTACGTATTTTTAAGAAGTGGGGGAGTCAAATGATTAAAATAAGTCAACTCTCTAAGCAGTTTAAATTGGGCACTGAAAAGATCCATGCTGTTGATGAGATTAATTTAGCGATTGAATCTGGTGAGATCTTTGGGGTGATTGGTTATAGTGGTGCTGGCAAAAGCACCTTTGTCCGTTTGATCAATCGATTAGAAGAACCAACGAGTGGCTCAATTATTGTTGATGGTGAAGAGATCACAACGCTGAACAAAAAAGAACTGAGGATTAGACGACAAGATATGGGGATGATTTTTCAGCATTTTAATTTACTTTGGTCACGAACCGTCAGTGAAAATATAGCTTTTCCATTAGAAATTGCTGGTTTAGAAAAAACAGAACGATCCAAGCGTGTGAAAGAGTTAATTGACTTGGTTGGGCTGACAGGAAAAGAAGCTGCTTATCCAGCGCAATTAAGTGGCGGTCAGAAGCAACGTGTTGGCATCGCGCGTGCGTTAGCTAACAGACCTAAATTACTACTTTGTGATGAAGCGACATCTGCCTTAGATCCTGAAACGACAGATTCAATATTGTCACTGCTTGTCGATATTAATGAAAAACTGGGTCTAACAATTATCTTGATTACGCATGAAATGCATGTGATTCAAAAGATCTGTCACAATGTTGCAGTGATGGAGAATGGTCGTGTTGTTGAACAGGGAGCTGTACTTGATTTGTTTTCTAACCCGAGTCATCCAGTGACGCAGCGATTTGTTGAACAAGTGATGGGTAAACCTGATGAAGAGGTCACAGATGAAACGTTACTACAAACAGTTTCAACGGGTAAATTATTAAAATTACAATTTATTGGTGAATCAACGAATCAGTCGTTAATTAGTCAAGTAGCTAAAAAGTTTGATTTGGAACTAAATATTTTACAAGGAAACATTAAACAAACTCAAGCGGGCCCTTATGGATCACTTTATGTTCATATCACAGGCGATGACCAGCTTGTAGAACAGGCGATTGATTATATTCAAGCAACGACGGTAAAAGTGGAGGTGATCAAGCATGGCTGAGTTATTTCCAAATGTCGATTGGCCTGATTTACTAGTCGCCAGTGGTGAAACACTTTATATGACGATTATTGCCATGGTCGGGACGCTGATTTTAGGCTTAATTTTAGGCTTAATTCTATATCTCACGTCACCAGAAGGATTATGGGAACATAAACAGCTCAACTTTTTTGTTGCTATGATCGTTAATATATTTAGAGCAATTCCGTTTGCTATCCTAATTTTTTTACTGTTACCATTTACAACTTTTTTGTTTGGAACATTTAGAGGATCTAATGCGGCATTACCAGCGCTAATTATTGGTGCTGCACCATTTTACGCTCGATTAGTTGAGATTGCACTTAGAGAAGTAGATAAAGGTGTCGTTGAAGCTGCTGAGTCGATGGGTGCAAAAGTATCAACTATTATTTTTAAAGTACTCTTGAAAGAAGCGATGCCGGCACTTGTTTCTGGCATCACAGTTACAACGATCGCTTTAATCGGTTATACTGCCGTTGCTGGGATGATCGGTGCGGGTGGCTTAGGGGATTATGCTTATTATTATGGTTTTACGAGACGTGATTTTGATATTGTCTTTGTTTGTACCGTCTTAATTATTATTATCGTTTTCGTTTTTCAATTGATTGGTGATTTGATTACCAATAGAATTGATAAACGTTAATATAAAAAAAGGAATAAGGGGAGATAACAATGAGAAAAAGAATTTTAGCTTTTATTTTTATTGTCACAAGTCTATTTTTAGTGGCATGTGGTGGGGATTCAGGTTCAGAGTCTGATAGTAATGTGATTAAAGTTGGGGCAACAAGTGTGCCGCATGGTGAGATTCTTGAAGAGGTAACCGATCTTTTAGCAGAAGAAGGTATTGAGCTTGTGATTGAAACATATACAGATTATGCTTTACCGAACGAAGACCTATCACGTGGTGAATTGGATGCGAACTTCTTCCAACACGGACCCTACTTAACGAAAGAAATTAATGAAAAAGGCTATGACCTGGTTGATCTAGGTGGGGTCCATATCGAACCAATCGGTGTCTACTCAAAAGAAATCGCAAGTATTGATGAAATTGTACCAGGTACTGAAGTGATTATTAGCCGAAGTGAACCAGATCACGGCCGAATCTTATCATTATTTGAAGCAAATGGTTTTATTACTTTAGCTGAGGATGCTGAAAAAACAACAGCGACTATCGATGATATTGTTGATAATCCATATGATTTAACATTTTCGCCAGATGTAAATCCGGAGTTTTTAGTTGAAGCATATGAGAATGAGTCGAATAAATTAATTGCGATTAATGCAAATTATGCAATTGAAGCAGATCTATCTCCAGCAGAAGATGCGTTGTTCTTCGAGGGCGATGACTCACAGTATGTTAATATTGTTGTTGCTCGTACAGAGGATAAAGATAATGAGAATTTGCAAAAGCTTGTTGAAATTTTACAATCTAGCGCAGTAGCTGACTATATTAATGATCAATATAATGGAGAAATTATCCCTACAGGTGGTAATAACTAATTCAAAATATGCTCAATTAACTTATGTGATTGAGAATAGCATAACAAATTATCAAAGCCCCTTTAGCTGTTTAAAAGGGGCTTTTTAGTTTAAAAAAGCTGTTTTCTTAATTTTGGCTCAATTCGTTTCGTCTTTGATACGATAATATGTTAAGATAGGTACACAAAACTTTCTATACGATTCGGTATAGAAAAAGGTTTATCTCAGTTGTAAATCTTGATATTAGATTTTAAATAGTATAAGATTGTAATGAGAACAAACTAGGAATGGTATTAATTACTATTCTTTAAAATAAAAAATACTTTGGAGGTATAGCTGATGGCAGGATCAACTTTAGAAATTAAAGATCTTCATGTAGAGATTGAAGGTAAAGAAATTTTAAAAGGGGTAAACTTAACGATTAAAGGTGGAGAATTCCATGCAATTATGGGACCGAACGGAACTGGGAAATCGACACTAGCATCTGCAATTATGGGGCATCCTAACTATGAAGTAACAAAAGGCTCAATCCTAATGGATGGAGAAGATGTCTTAGAAATGGAAGTTGATGAGCGAGCAAAAGCTGGCTTGTTTTTAGGTATGCAATATCCAAGTGAAATAAGTGGTGTCACAACATCTGAATTTTTACGTACAGCGATGAATGCACACCGTGAAGAAGGCGATGAAATTCCATTAATGAAATTCATCAAAGAGATGGACAAAACAATGGAATTTTTAGATATTGATGTAAATATGGCTCAACGTTATTTAAATGAAGGATTCTCGGGTGGAGAGAAGAAGCGCAATGAAATTCTTCAATTAATGTTAATCAAACCGAAAATCGGTATTTTAGATGAGATTGACTCGGGTTTAGATATTGATGCATTAAAAATAGTTTCTAAAGGAATCAACAAATTGAGAGACGAAAACTTCGGTTGCTTAATTATTACTCACTATCAACGCCTACTAAACTATGTGACACCTGACTTTGTTCACGTGATGATGCAAGGACGTGTCGTTAAATCTGGTGGTGCAGAATTAGTTGAACGCTTAGAGGCTGAAGGTTACGAGTGGATTAAAGATGAATTAGGCATCGAAGATGAAACAGTTGGTCAAGACGCTTAAAGGAGAGGAGAGATTGTATGTCAGTAGAAATGTTGGAAGGCTACACGACAGATTATATTGAAAAATTTTCACAACAGAATAATGAACCTGATTGGATGAAGACACTTCGCGCTGACGCATTAGATCAAGCACAGAAGCTTGAAATGCCAAAGCCTGATAAAACAAAGATTGTACGCTGGGACTTTTCGACGTTTTCACACCAAGGAGATGCTCAAAAAATCTCTGCTCTAGTCGATCTCCCTGATCATATTAAAAAGTTTGTTAATTTAGAAGCAGAAGATCAGAACTTAGTGATCCTACGTAATCAACATAATAGTTATCAAACTTTATCAGCTGATTTAAAAGATAAAGGTGTTATTTTTACTGATATCTTTACAGCAATGCAAGAACACCCTGACTTAGTTCAAAAATATTATATGAATGAAGCGGTCAGTGTTGATGAGCATAAATTAACAGCTGTTCATGCAGCATTAATGAATGGTGGCGTTTTTTTATACGTCCCAAAAAATGTTGTCATTGAGACGCCTGTACAAGCTATTTTCTGGCAAGAAGATCAAGACTTAGCTTTATTTAACCACGTCATTATTGTTGCGGAAGAGAACAGTCAAGTGACATATGTTGAAAATTACTTGTCTGATCATCAAGAAACAAAAACTGTTGCTAACGTGGTTGCTGAAGTTTTTGCTAAAGATAATGCATCAATTTCATATGGCTCGGTTGACCATTTTGCTTATGGTACAACAGCTTATATTAATCGACGTGGTATGGCTGATCGCGATGCAAAAATCAAATGGGCACTTGGCCAAATGAACGATGGTAATACACTATCAGAAAACGTCACGCATTTATTAGGTGATCATTCTTTCTGTTACGCTAAAGCTGTTTCAGTTGGTCGCGGTGATCAAATTCAGAATTTTACGGCCAAAACGATTAATTATGGTAAAGGATCAGATGGTCTGATTTTACAGCACGGTGTGATGAAAGATCGTGCAACTGCCATTTTTCATGGCATTGGAAAAATTGAACATGGTGCAACGAAGTCGAATGCAGAGCAAGAATCTCGTGTATTGATGTTGAATAAAGATGCACGTGGTGATGCGAACCCAATTCTATTAATTGATGAAGATGATGTAACGGCAGGACATGCGGCTTCAGTTGGTCGAGTCGATCCACTACACCTTTATTATTTAATGAGTCGTGGAATCTCACGCCAAGAAGCAGAGCGCTTAATCATTCATGGTTTCTTAGCTCCAGTTGTTTCGAGTATTCCAATTGAAGCAGTTCGTAAACAATTAACGGATGTTATCGAAGGGAAAGTTAATTAGGATGGATGTTAATGCAATCCGTGCTGACTTTCCGTTGTTAAATCAAGAAATTAATGGCCACCCTTTAGTTTATTTAGATTCGGCTGCAACCGCACAAAAACCGAATCAGGTGATTGAAGCTGTCAATGAGTACTATCGATTAAATAATGCTAACGTTCACCGAGGTGTGCATACGATTGGTACACGAGCAACTGATCAATATGAAGGTGCTAGAGACCGTGTTCAGCAGTTTATTAATGCCAAACATAGAGAAGAAATTATTTTTACCCGAGGAACGACAACAGCAATTAATATTGTCGCAATGAGTTATGGTAATCAAAACTTAACGCCTGATGATGAGATTGTGATTACTCAAATGGAGCATCATAGTAATATTATTCCTTGGCAGCAGCTAAGTAAACGAACAGGTGCAACGCTGAGATACATTCCAATGGAAGCAGATGGAACAATTTCATTAGCTGAAGTTGAAAAGACAATCACATCAAAAACGAAGATCGTTGCAATTACTCAAGTTTCTAATGTGTTAGGCACGATCAATCCGATTAAGGAAATTGCAAAAATCGTCCACAAACAGGGAGCTGTTCTGTTAGTTGACGGAGCACAGGCTGTGCCACACCTTAAAGTTGATGTCCAAGACTTAGATTGTGATTTTTATGCCTTTTCTGGTCACAAAATGTGTGCACCAACTGGAATTGGTGTTTTATACGGTAAGAAGTCATTACTAGAAGCAATGGAACCCGTTGAGTTTGGTGGAGAAATGATTGATTTCGTTGATCTTTATGACTCAACATGGAAAGAGCTGCCGTGGAAATTTGAAGGTGGCACTCCAATTATTGCTGGAGCAGTTGGTCTTAGAGCTGCGATCGATTATTTAGAAACAATCGGCCTAGACAATATTGCATTACATGAAAAAGAACTTGTTGATTATGCGCTAGAACAAATCAAAACAGTTGAAGGAATTGATGTTTTTGGCCCAGCAGAACGTGCCGGACTGATTACCTTCAATTTAACCGATGTTCATCCGCATGATACAGCAACTGTTTTAGATACAGAAGGAATTGCCGTTCGTGCTGGGCACCACTGTGCACAACCATTGATGAAATGGCTTGATGTGACAGCAACAGCACGCGCAAGTTTTTATCTCTACAACACGAGAGAAGATGTCGATCGTTTTATAGCAGGACTAAAGAAAACAAAGGAGTTTTTCACCAATGTCTTTTAACAACTTAGATAGCTTGTATCGACAGGTTATAATGGATCATTACAAAAACCCTCGAAATCATGGGTCGTTACCAGATAACGCGTTAACATTAGAAATGAATAATCCGACGTGTGGCGATCGAATTGAAATTCACTTGATGATTGAAGACGATCTGATTAAAGACGTTAAATTTGAAGGTGAAGGATGTTCAATCAGCTTAGCTTCCGCATCAATGATGACCCAGGCAATAAAAGGTCGCAAGTTAACGGACGCACTAACGATGTCAGACTCATTTTCTAAACTAATGCTTGGTGAAATCGATGAGCTATCTGATGAAGATATGGGTGACGCTGAGGCCCTACAAGGGGTTTCAAAATTCCCAGCACGCATTAAGTGCGCTACTTTAGCGTGGAAGGCAATGGAAAAGGCAACAAATCAGAGTAAATGATTTTTTCCAAGCTAAAAAAATAAGGAGGGCTATTCATGGTAAAGAATGTACCTGAGTTTAGTGAATATAAATACGGGTTTCATGATAAAGATGTTTCAGTTTTTCGTACCGAAAAAGGATTGGACGAACAAATTGTTAGACAAATATCAGAAATGAAAAACGAACCCGAATGGATGCTTGATTACCGCTTGAAAGCATTAGAGCATTTTTATAAAAGACCAATGCCACAGTGGGGTGGCGATCTATCCGAACTTAATTTTGATGATTTAACTTACTACGTTAAACCATCAGAAAAATCAGAACGTTCTTGGGATGAAGTACCTGAAGAGATTAAACAAACGTTTGACCGTTTAGGTATTCCAGAGGCAGAGCAAAAGTATTTAGCTGGAGTATCTGCACAGTATGAGTCTGAAGTTGTTTATCAAAGTCTTAAAGAGGATCTTGAAGAGTTAGGGATCATTTTTCAAGATACTGATTCAGCACTTCAGGAGCATGAAGAACTGTTTAAAGAGTATTTTGGTACAGTTGTTCCATATACAGACAATAAGTTTTCTGCATTAAACTCTGCGGTATGGTCTGGTGGTTCATTTATTTATGTACCAAAAGGTGTGAAATCTGACGCACCACTTCAAGCCTATTTCCGAATTAACTCAGAAAATATGGGGCAATTCGAACGCACACTAATTATTGTTGATGAAGGGGCGTCTGTACATTATGTTGAAGGTTGTACGGCACCGACATTCTCATCAAGTTCACTGCATAGTGCTGTCGTTGAAATTATCGTTAAAAAAGATGCTTATTGCCGCTATACGACAATACAAAACTGGGCAAATAATGTCTATAACTTAGTGACAAAACGTGCAACTGTCCAAGCAAATGGAACGATGGAATGGATTGATGGTAACTTAGGTTCTAAGTTAACAATGAAATATCCATCGATCATGTTGATGGGTGAAGGCGCAAGAGGAAATACATTATCGATTGCACTTGCAGGTAAAGGCCAAATGCAACATGCCGGTGCGAAAATGTTCCACTTAGCTCCTAACACGTCATCAACGATCGTATCAAAGTCGATCTCACACAGTGGTGGAAATGTATCTTACTTAGGCCTTGTCCACTTTGGTCGTAAAGCAGATGGCGCACGCGCGAACATTGAGTGTGATACGATGATTATGGATAACCAGTCAACGTCAGATACAATTCCGTACAATGAAATCTTAAATGATAATATTTCACTTGAGCACGAAGCGAAGGTTTCAAAAGTATCTGAAGAACAATTATTCTATTTGATGAG
>CAZONN010000048.1:0-9935 GCA_964581235.1 uncultured Amphibacillus sp. | reverse complement strand
ATCACTCCTAGTGTTGATTTGTCTTGTTATAAACTATGTTAGAAATTTCTTTTCGACTTTCATATTTACCTTTGGCTGAAACTGTAGTAAGATATTAAATAATTCGAAATAGTCTGACTGGCACACTTGAAATTAACTATGCTCGTTTTTTCACAAAGTTAAACTATTTTCTGTAATGCGCATTTTCCGTCAAGAAACAATGATATAATACACATAATTATGTTTTAAAAAATAGAAAATGTACGTCTTTAAGGAGTGGGGAAATCAAATGAAAACAGATTTAGCGATTGCATCCGAGGCAAAATTGAAACCGATACAGTCAGTTGTTGGTAATTTAGACATACGTGATGATGAATGGGAACCGTATGGCAAATACAAAGCAAAACTCTCTTTAGAAGTGTTAAATCGATTGGATGAAAAGCAGGATGGTAATTTAATTTTAGTAACCTCGATTAACCCAACAGCTGCAGGTGAAGGAAAATCAACAGTCACAGTAGGTTTGGGGCAGGCTTTACAACAGTTAGGTAAGAAGACTGCTGTTGCATTGAGAGAGCCTTCTTTAGGTCCTGTGATGGGCTTGAAGGGTGGAGCAACTGGTGGTGGCTATTCTCAAGTCGTTCCGATGGAGGAAATAAATTTACACTTTACTGGAGACATCCATGCAATTACGGCGACTAACAATGCACTGGCTGCATTGATTGATAATCATATTTTTCATGGTAATCAAACGCAAATTGATCCGCGTCAAATTACTTGGAAACGTGTCGTTGATTTAAATGATCGGTCGCTAAGAGAAGTCGTTGTAGGTCTTGGTGGAGTTAAACAAGGAGTGCCAAGAGAAGACGGCTTTAATATTACAGTAGCCTCTGAGATTATGGCTATTTTATGTTTGGCTGATAGCTATCAGGATTTAAAAGAACGTTTAGCAAAAATAGTCGTAGGTTATCGGTACGACTCAAGTCCTGTAACTGTTGCTGATTTGGAAGTTGAAGGTGTGTTGGCGATGCTGTTAAAAGATGCACTTGAGCCAAATCTCGTTCAAACAATTGAAGGTGTTCCTGCGTTTATTCACGGTGGACCGTTTGCGAACATTGCCCATGGTTGTAATAGTTTACTGGCGACAAAAATGGCTAGTAAATTAGCTGATTATGTCGTTACTGAAGCGGGATTCGGTGCTGATCTTGGGGCGGAGAAATTTTTAAATATAAAATCTAGAACTGGTGATCTTGATCCGAAAGCAGTTGTAATTGTTGCGACTACTCGTGCTTTAAAAATGCATGGTGGTGTTGAAAAAGATAAATTAACAGTTGAAAACATTGATGCCTTGAATGATGGCTTGGCTAATTTAGCTAAGCACATTGAAACGATTGAAAAGTTTGGTTTACCGTATGTCGTTGCCCTAAATCATTTTACAACCGATACAGCTGAAGAAATTAAAGTGATTGAAAACTGGTGTCAAGAACGTGATGTTGCCTTGGCATTAACGACGGTTTGGGCAGATGGTGGTAAAGGTGGTCTTGAATTGGCAGAACAGGTCATTCAAAAAATTGACCAAAAACAGGAAAAGTATCAACCGCTATATTCATTGACGGCACCAATCAAAGAGAAAATTGAAACAATTGCAGTAAAAGTTTATGGTGCATCAGGTGTGAAGTATTCTGCAATCGCTGAACAACAAATGATTGAATTTACTCAGCACGGTTGGGATCACTTGCCGATCTGCATGGCCAAAACGCAATATTCTCTTTCGGATCAACCAGATCGATTAGGCAGACCGACAGATTTCACCATTACGATACGAGAACTAAGACCATCAATCGGAGCAGGATTTTTAGTCGCTTTAACAGGTGAAATGTTAACAATGCCTGGCTTACCTAAGCAACCAGCTGCTCTGAAAATGGATATTGATTCAACTGGAAAAATTAGCGGTCTATTTTAAACGATGACAATTGCTTAGATCGAAATTTAGCTGACCATACTTATGCTATTGGTTATTTATCTGCAGATCTATTGAGTCGAAAGCCATGGCATAGAAGGACAGAACTTGTTTTGTTACAAATGAAGAAACAAAAGAATATGATCCGGTAATTGCTAAGATTAATGATAAATAATAACTGAAAAGGATTGAGCCATTTGACTCAATCCTTTTAATATTTGTAGAGCGAAATAACTAACTAATCATTTACATTTGATTTGTGAATCACCAATAGATATAATTATCCTTAATATATGAATAAAATTACATTTTTTAGAAATGTGATATAAGTATGATTTTTTGACAGACTATTGACGTGTCAATCATTAAAACGTAGTATTAGTAAATAGGTACCAGCGGTATTGTACGCTATCTTGTCAATTAGATTATTCGAAATTAGGAAGAGAAGGAAGTGCTGGTCTTTTAAATGAATATACTATTAATTAAACAATCATCACTAGTTTGCGATGGAATCTTCGGAGTGTTAAACCGCCATTTTCCGAACAGTCAATTAAAACTATGTAATCAAAATGATCAGCAAAAAGCATACGAGTATGGCGAGCAAGCCGATCTGATTATGATTGATATTAAAATGGATTTGGATATTCAACAATTAATCGATCACTTTCAAGCAAAGAACAAGCGTATTATTGCTTGGATTGAAAATTTACGTGATCGTCAGCTTTCAGATATATTTAAAAAGGATCTATCCGGCTATATTTATTATGAAATTGATGAAGAAACATTAATTATGGCGATTAATCAGGTTTGTGCTGGTGATAGGTTTTTTCATTCACAACTATCAGGCCGTTTATTAGATATTTATATTCAATCACAGTCAGAGCAAATCGATCCACCGCACGATTTAATGTCAGAACGGGAATGGGAAGTATTGCAATTGCTTTCTAAAGGATACAGTAATATTATGATAGCTAATGAATTATTCTTGTCAGACAAAACAGTGAAAAACTATGTCAGTTCAATTCTACATAAGTTGAATGTTCCAGATCGAACAAACGCAGTATTGTATGCTTTACGTAAACGATGGGTTAAATTATAGAGTAGACAATCTTTGGTAAACAATTTTTATCAACTAAAGATTGTCTGTTTTTGTGCGTATAAATCATCTTCACTCGTTCATATTAACGAATATTGAATTTAATTAGGAGTGATTGATGATGAGAAAAATTACCGCGCTAAGTTTAGTTTTATTGCTGTTAGTTAGTCATTTAATAAAAACTGTGGATATTGATGAGGAAGAAATCAGACGTCCATTTATACCTGGTAGAGAACAAAATACGTTCTAACTATAATTTATAATTGAGCTTATTTCTTAAAGCTTGAGTTTATTTCAGTTTTAAGCGATGATTTTAATAGAATGAGAGTTTGAAAGGGGAAAGCTTGTTGATAAATAAAGATTCGCTTAGGCCACTAAAAATGTTACTATTTAGTTTTTATGGTGCTAACACAATGGTCGTCAGTTTTTTTACCGTTACTATTAACCTATCGGGGTTTAAGTGGTCAAGAGATTGGTTGGGTACTAGCGATTGGCTCTGCTTGGATTTTGTTTCATTTTGCTTTATCATGTCATTATAAAAGAAACATCAAGAGTGGTGTGAAAAATTTTTGTTAGAGTGTAAAGGAGGGCTAAGATGGAGCGCGAGAGGATTACTAGGGTTTGTTTGTTAGCGGGAAAAATCATGCTGCAAAGTGGTGCTGAAACGTATCGGATTGAAGATACGATGATTCGAATTGCGCAGGCATATGGGGTTGAAAATGCACAAACTCACGCAACACCCACTGCAATTATGTTTGCTGAAGATATGGCCTCCCCAACAAACTTTGTGCGTATAGATGCGCGTGCAACAGACTTAGATAAAGTAGCGCAGGTTAACAGTATTTCAAGACGGATCTCTGCTGGGAATCTGACTGTTAAAGAAGCATGGGAAAAATTGCTTGAAGTTGAGGAGAATAATGAACGGTTTCCGAAATGGCTTCAAATATTGGCCGCTGGTTTTGCAAGTGGTTGTTTTACAATCATGTTCCAAGGAAGCTGGTACGAATTTTTACCGGCAATTATCGTAGGAATTATCGGTTATTATTCGATGCTCAGTTTTCATGAAATTCTAAAGATTCGTTTCTTTGCTGAGTTTTTAGCATCCGTTTTCTTAGCTTTGGCTGCCTTTTTAATGGTTACGATTAATTCTGGACTTGATTTGGATAAGATTATCATTGGTTCAGTGATGCCGCTCGTTCCCGGGCTCCTGATTACCAACGCAGTTCGGGATTTAATGGCAGGGCATTTAGTATCTGGTATGACGAAAGCGACAGAGGCAATTTTAACAGCTATGGCAATTGGAGCGGGCGTCGTTGTTGTACTATTAGTTCTTTACTAAATATTGTTGAGAGGTGATTAAGTGATCGTTGAACAGTTAATCGTTAGTTTTTTTGCTGCTGTCATGTTTGCGGTAATTTTCAATGCGCCAGTAAATGTTTTGTGGCAATCAGGTACAGTTGGTATGATCGGTTGGATTGTATTTGTTGTTTTGTCACGAATCTATGATGCAAATGTTGTTGTAGCAACGTTGATTGCATCAATTGTTGTTGGGATAGTTAGTCAAATACTAGCCAAACGCTTCCGTACGCCAATTATTATTTTTAACCTTGCAGGGATCATTCCCCTCGTTCCTGGTGGACTATCATATGACACTATGCGTTTATTTGTCGTCAATGAATTTGATGCAGCGATTGCTACCGGTGCCACTGTCGCTATGATTTCAGGTGCGATCGCGCTAGGTTTAATTTTTTCTGAGATTATTAATCAACTGATTCGAAATATGAATTGGAGAAAATATCAAAGTGAATATGATCGAAAAGGGGTTGCGCGTTTAGAGGGAGATTAAATCGTCTAAATCTAAATAAGTGCATAAATGAGATTACTTCGTTAAAATAAGGCTAACATGTAAACATAGGAGGGATCTCTGAATGATTAAATTAAATAAAGAAACAGGTCAAGCACATAAAATAACAAATGATGGTGGTACGGTTCAACTCGCGAAGTCTGGCAGAAGTGACATTGATGCTTTTACGCCAGGTGACTTCATTAATAGCTCAATCGCTATCTGTATGGGTTTAACTTTAGATGCTATTATTGAAAGAGATGGACTAGATATACCTGGTTATACAATTGAAGTTGATGGAACTAAAGATCAAGAAGCACGCCCATCTCGAATGGAAAAATTCGATGTCAAGGTGATTTTTGATGCTGAAGTCGATGAAAAACTACGTAATCGCCTTGTCAAATCCGCAAAACGCGGCTGTACAATGGGCAACACAATCGAACACGGCGTCCCGATCAATGTCACATCAGAATAAACATACTATAATTTTAAAATAAACAGTAACACCTGAAGATATTGGAACGCCAATTAACTCAGGTGTTATTATTTTATTTTTGAATAATTATTCAAAAATAAAATAAATATAAAATAATTATACATAACTATTGCATAAAAATACATCATCAAGTATAATAATTAATTACAATGGTAATAAGGAGTGTTGATTTAAATGAAAGTAGCAATCGTTGGAGGCTCAGGCTATGGGGGCGTTGAACTAGCACGCCTATTACACCAACATCCAGAGGCAAACCTGACTCAAATTATTTCAAATTCACAAGCAGGTACAAATTTTTCGGATACTTATCCGCAAATGACAACGATTATTGACGAACCAATGGCCGATCTAGAATTAGAAAAGCTAGCCGATAACGTTGACCTGCTATTTTTAGCAACACCATCAGACGTCAGCCACCGATTAGTGCCTGATATACTCAAATCAAACTTAAAATGTATCGATCTTTCTGGAGATCTGAGATTGAAAGATCCATCATTATATAAATCGTGGTACAATTTTGAAAATACAGCCGAAGCATACTTAGATCAAGCTGTATATGGATTAAGTGAAATCTATCAAGAACAGATTGCACAGGCAAACTTGATTGCTAATCCAGGTTGTTTTCCGACAGCGGGACTGCTCGCCTTAATCCCGCTGATTGAAAAACAAATCATTTCAACTCAATCGATTATTATTGATGGTAAAACAGGTGTTTCTGGTGCAGGACGTGGCTTATCATTAAATGTGCATTTTTCTGAGATGAATGAAAATATTAAGGCTTATCAACTTGGCAACCATAAACATATCCCTGAAATCGAACAAGAATTAACTGAAAAATCAAATGATTCAATCAGGGTTAATTTTACCCCTCATATTGTTCCGATGACTCGTGGCATATTAATGACAATCTATACAGACTTAGTTGTCGAACAATCACATGAGCAAATTACTGAGCTCTATCAAACGTATTATCAAGATCAACCTTTTGTTCGAATTAGAAAGAATGGGCAAATTCCAAATACAAAAGAAGTCTATGCCAGTAATTATTGCGATATCGGCTTTCAAATCGATCGACGAACAAATAAATTAATAATTGTTTCTGTGATCGATAATCTGGTTAAAGGTGCATCTGGTCAGGCAATTCAAAACTTAAATTTAATGGCTGGTTGGGATCAGCAAACTGGCTTACAACAAATTCCGATTTACCCATAGGAGGCTACTGTGATGAGTACAACAATAGATAAACAAACGATAATCAAAAAAGTTGACGGCGGTGTGTCAGCACCAATTGGCTACCTGTCTGGTGGATTGCACTGTGGTATTAGAAAAGAAAAATTAGACTTAGGCTGGCTAATATCAGAAACTACAGCACATGCCTTTGCTGTATATACAAAGAATGTTTTCCAAGCTGCACCACTGAAGGTGACACAGGCTAGCCTCGCGGTTAAACAAAAATTGCGCGGTATCATTGTTAACTCAGGAATCGCAAATGCATGTACGGGTGAACAAGGTTTAAAAGATGCCTATCAAATGAGAGAGCTAATGGCAGAAAAACTACAAACAGACAATCATTATATTGGCGTAGCATCGACAGGCTTAATTGGTGAATTTTTGCCGATGGAAAAAGTGGTCAATGGTATTAAAGCAATTGATTTTAAACAACAAGATCGTGCACCATTTGAATCAGCGATCTTAACAACTGATACGAAAGAAAAAAAGATTGCCTTCCAAATGAAAATTGATGATCAAATTGTCACAATAGGCGGTGCGGCGAAGGGGTCAGGTATGATCAATCCAAATATGGCGACAATGTTAGGCTTTATTACGACAGATGCGGTCATCGATCCGGTTGCACTTGACCAAGAACTGAAATACCAAACAAACCAAAGTTTCAATATGATCACCGTTGATGGTGATACATCAACAAATGATACCGTTTTTGTGATGGCGAATGGCCAAGCAAATAACGAAGAACTCAACCCAGATCACCCAGAATGGTCAATCTTCACTGAAGCGCTCGGCCAAGTCTTTCAATTTTTAGCAAAAGAAATCGCCCGTGATGGTGAAGGTGCTACAAAGTTGATTGAGGTTCAGGTTGAAGGAACTGAGACTGAGGAAGCGGCCCGTAAAATGGCTAAAGCAGTGATTAGCTCGAATTTAGTCAAGACGGCGATTCATGGTGCCGATGCGAATTGGGGTCGAATTATTACCGCAATTGGTTATAGTGGCATTCAGTTTGAGCCAAATCAAGTTGTTGTCAAGATTGGTGACAAAACAGTCGTGGAAAACGGATTACCGAAAGCGTTCAATGCAGCTGAGCTAAAAGATTATTTAGAACAAGATGAAGTGAACATTTATATTAAAGTAGGAGCGACGAATCAAATGGCCCGCGGTTGGGGTTGTGATTTATCCTATGAATATATCAGAATAAATGCTTTATATCGAACATGAAAAGAGGTGTAGAGATGTCATATCTAGTGATTAAATGTGGGGGAAGTATTGTTGAAGAGCTTCCAGAGTCGTTTTTTCAAGATCTAGTGAAGCTTCAAACAAAACAAAAGATCAAGCCAATTATTGTCCATGGTGGTGGACCAATGATTACGAGCCAGTTAAAACTAATGAATGTTAAAACAACTTTTGTCGACGGTTTACGTGTCACGACGAGCGAAGTTTTAGATGTTGTTGAAATGGTTTTAAGTGGATCGGTTAACAAGAAAATTGTCCGACGCATGATTGATCAAGATGCTAATGCGATTGGGATGAGTGGTATTGATGGACAATTACTCGAGGCAACACCAATTGCAGATGTGGATAAGTATGGGTTTGTTGGCCAAATCAAATCGGTCAATGTGACATTAATTAAATCACTACTTGATCAAGATTATATTCCTGTTATCTCACCGATTGCAATTGGCGCGGATCATCAACATTACAATATTAATGCGGACGTGGCAGCCTCGGCAATCGCCTCATCACTGCAAGCACCACTTTGTTTTATTAGTGATATTCCAGGTGTACTCGTCAATGACGAAGTGCTCCACTATGCCGATCAAATAAAAATTGAGCAATTAATCGAAGATCAAACAATTAATGGTGGTATGATTCCAAAAGTTCAAGCAGCTCTTAGTGCGTTAATTGCTGGCGCACCAGAAGTATCAATTGTAAATGGTCTGGATGAGCATGCATTGTTTGATTTTGTCCAAGGAGAGAAAATCGGTACCCGAATTCAATTGAAGGAGATTAGTTATGTCTGAGAATTTAAGTGCAGTTATGCCGACATATAAACGCTTTCCGATCACTCTGACAAAAGGTGAGGGAAGTTATGTATGGGATCAAGATGATTTGTTATATTTAGATTATACTGCAGGAATCGGTACGTGTAATTTAGGACATCGCCCTATGGTGGTAGAAGCTGCTTTAGACCGACAGATGGGAGAACTATGGCACTGTTCTAATTTATATACGATTCCGAATCAAGAAGAGCTTGCGGAACAATTAACTGAACATAGCGTTTTTGATCAAGTCTTTTTTAGTAATAGTGGAGCTGAAGCAAATGAAGCGGCAATCAAGTTAGCACGTCGATACGCTCAAAAGGTAAAACAGACGGATCGATATGAAGTCGTGACTTTTAAGCAATCATTTCATGGTCGTACCTTGGCAACTTTGTCCGCGACAGGGCAAGAAAAAATTCAAACTGGTTTTGATCCGAAGATGCCAGGATTTCGTTATTTACCTTATAATGATTTAGATGCGTTGGAGGAATTGGTTCGTCCGGAGACGTGTGCGGTTATGCTCGAGTTAATTCAAGGCGAGGGTGGTGTACATCCGGCCGATCAAATCTGGCTTGAACAACTAGTTGCACTTTGTCAAACGAATGACCTGTTGTTGATCGTTGATGAGATTCAAACAGGGATCGGTCGAACAGGCACACTCTTTGCTTATGAACAATATGGAATTGAGCCAGATGTGATGACACTGGCCAAAGGTTTAGGATCAGGTTTTCCAGTTGGAGCAGTTTTGGCTAAAAAGGAAGTTGCTCAAGCATTTACCGCAGGGACTCATGGTTCAACATTTGGCGGTAATCCATTGGCGATGGCTGCAGGTATAGCAACAATTGAAGCAATGATTGCACCTGGATTTTTAGCCGAAGTTAAGGCAAATAGTGATTACTTCTGGAAAAAATTGAGTCAGCTTTGCTCACAGATTCAACAAGTTAAGAGTTTACGTGGCAAAGGTTATTTAATTGGTATTGAGGTTGAAGGACAGGCGATTGATTATGTCAATCGAGCGCGAGAAGAGCATCAGTTGTTGATCCTTGTCGCCGGCCCACAAGTCATTCGTATATTACCACCACTAACCACAACAATAGAAGAAATCGATGAATGCGTAGACATACTTGAAAAAATATTAACGAATTAAAAAAGCAGCTGTCTCTTTTTTCAAAGAGAACAGCTGCTTTACTTTTTGTCTATAGGTATCAGAAGTCTTAAACCATTTAGGATCACAAGTAATGTACTTCCCTCGTGAAAAATCACACTCACGGCTAAAGTCATCGTACCAAATA